>JAFEFK010000338.1 GCA_018240625.1 Pseudomonadota bacterium | reverse complement strand
CAGCGCCGGACACGCCGGGGCGCCGCCAGATACTCATGGCGCATGCGCGCAGGATCGGGCAGCCTCGGCTTCAGCAGGTGTTCCTCCACACCTGCCATCTCGAATCGCGAGGCAGGGCGTTTCCGGAATCTGGTAGAACAAGCGGCCGCTCAGGGCTGTGGAAGGGATTGCAAAGGCGCTGATGATGTCGGCGCGAGTCGAACATGGCCAATTCGGACGGATTGAGAGCATCACCTGACGCGCTGCTGGCCCTCGCCAGAAAGGAGGGGCGCGGCCATTTGAAGATTTTTCTCGGCGCCGCGCCGGGCGTCGGCAAAACCTATGCGATGCTGACCGCGGCGCGCAGCGAGGCGGCCGGCGGGCGCGATGTCGTCGCGGGTCTGGTGGAGACCCATGGCCGCCGTGAAACCGATCAGATGCTCGAGGGCTTCGAGCTGCTTCCGCGCAAGCCGATCGTCTATCGCAATCAGGTGATGCACGAGTTCGACCTCGACGCCGCGCGGGCGCGAAAACCAGGCCTGCTGCTGGTCGATGAATACGCGCATACCAATGTGCCCGGTAGCCGCCATCCCAAGCGCTGGCAGGACATCGATGAACTGCTGCACGCGGGCATCGATGTCTGGACCACCTTGAACATCCAGCATCTCGAAAGCCTCAACGACGTCGTACAGAAGATCAGCAAGGTCCGGGTACGCGAAACCGTGCCCGACAAGGTCTTCGATCAGGCCGACGAAGTCGTGCTGGTCGACTTCCCGCCGGACGAACTTTTGAAGCGGCTCGCGGAAGGCAAGGTCTACGTTCAGGATACCGCGGCACGCGCGGTCGAGAATTTCTTCAAGCCGCAAAATCTGACCGCGCTGCGCGAACTGGCCATGCGCCGCGCCGCCGAGCGGGTGGATGCATCCCTGGTCGAACGGATGCAGGCGCAGGCCATCGACGGGCCCTGGGCAGCCGGCGAGCGCATCCTGGCGTGCATCGGTCCCGATCCGGTATCGCCGATCGTGGTGCGCGCCGCCAAGCGGCTGGCAGACCTGATGGATGCGCCGTGGATCGCGGTGACGGTGGAGCGGCCCGGCGCCAGCCTCGGTACTGTGGCTCGTCAGCGTCTCGATGAGGCGATGAAGCTGGCAGAAAGTCTTGGGGCGGAGACGCAAACGCTGACGGGCACCGACATCCCCGCGGAGCTGCTGCGCTTCGCGAAATTCGAGAATGCCACTCAGATCGTGGTTGGCCGCGCACGCGCAGGATTCTTCAACGAACTGCTGCGTCGGTCGTTGCCGCACGAGTTGGTGCGGCGAACGCAAGACATTGCCATTCATCTGGTCGCGCGCGAAAGCGATGCCTCCGAGCCGGCATCGGGCTGGTTGCTGCGCAACCGGATCGCCTTGCGTCCGCGTCAGTTTATCTATGCCACCCTGGCGGTGGCCGCGGCGCTGGCGGTCGGCAACGTATTAACCGAACTGACGCCGATCCCGAATCTGTCGATGGTGTTCATGCTGTCGGTGCTGGTGAGCGCCATCAACTTCGGCGTCTGGCCCGCGATCTACGCATCGCTGCTGTCGTTCTTCGTCTACAATTTCTTCTTCATTCCACCGCTCTACAACTTCACAATTGCCGAGCCCTATGAACTGCTGGCATTGATCATTTTCCTGATCGTTGCGATTGTGACCTCTGCGATGGCCGGCCGGGTGCGGGACCAGGCGCGCGTATCCGCAGATCGTGTTCGCGCGATGCGCCGGCTCTACGAATTCACGCGCCGTCTCTCCGGACTGGCGACGCGGGATGGCATTGCCGAAGGCGCGGCCGGCGAAATTCATGCAAGTCTCGCGCGGCCGGTCGTAGTGCTGCTGGCGAACGGGGATGATGATCTTG
>JAFEFK010000337.1 GCA_018240625.1 Pseudomonadota bacterium | reverse complement strand
GCCGTAACTATCGAACCGGGCCTTGCGGTCTATGGATCGACCAAGGCCGCGATCGGCCTGCTGGTGAAAGGCTTCGCCTCGGAGGTCGGCCGCTCCGGCGTGCGCGTCAACGCTATCGCACCGAGCATCGCGGAGACCACCCTGACCGAACCTTTCAAGCAGCGGCCCGATATCTATAACCTTTATGCCGGACACACCGTCTTCAATCGCTGGAGCAGCGCGGACGAAGTCGCGACTGCGGTGGCCTATCTGGCTTCAGATGCAGCAAGCTATGTCAGCGGCAGCACACTGTTTGTGGACGGCGGATGGACCGGCGTCGACGGCCCGCCGACCGGGCTGACAAAACTCTCCTAACGGGTCGCTATTCTGCCGAGCGCCGAATCGATCATGTCGTCACAACCGCACCCACACGCTCGCACGATCTCTGCTTCGGCCCGATTTCTGCAACAGCAGAGGTGAAATACATACAATCGGCAAAATTCTACATATTATCGGCAAACGAGAATCGCGCGTTCTGTCGCGCGATTCTACAATCGTAACGGAATCGTTGCGGTTGGTGTCAGCTATCTCACTTGGGAGGGCTGCCTCGTCAATTTTACGCTTTCAATGAGCGACAGAGCCATATGAAGATAGTCCGTGCAGCCGTTTTCCTTATCCTCCTGTCATGCATGCCGCTGCACGCTGCGACTCCCGCGGCAGCACCGGCCCCCGCAGGTACCACGACGGCAAGCCCGGCACCCGCAAATCCTGAGCCCAGTCTCGCGGAAGATCTGCCCTCGGTTGCCACACCGCAGCTTCCACGTGCGCAATCCAAACTCGAGGAATGGAAGCAGACGCTCGATCAAATCGAGGCGGCGCTGCACACCCGCGTTATCGATGATGCCACGCTGAACGATCTCAGAGATCGCGCCGCGGCAACGCAGGGCGATGCACGCAACCTGATCACGGGAATCACACCTCGCCTCGATGCCGCGACCGCGCGAGCCGCCGAGTTGGCACCAAATCCAAAGGCTACGGCTCCGCAATCCGACGACGTCAAGCTTGAGCGGGCCAAACTTTTAGCCGAAATTGCTGCGCGGCAAGGGGTCGTGCAGCAGGCCAAACTCATCAACGTGCGGGCTCAGCAATCGCTCGATACAATTTCCGATCGGCGACGTACGATATTTGCCGACTCAGTGCTTCAGCGCTCTGCGAGCCTGATCAATCCAACCTTCTGGATCACCGTCGCAGCCGCCGTTCCATCTGCCACCGGTCGCATAATTGACCTTCTTTCCAACTGGGGCAGAGTGCTGGTTTCCCAGCCTCTTCGCGCGATATCCGGCTTTGTCATCGCCGCCATCGTGCTGCTTGGGTTCTTTTTGTCACCAGGGCGAAGTTGGTGGTCACGCTGGACAACCCGCGATCCCGAGATCGCAAATCCCAGTCCGCTACGCAAGACGGGCTCCGCTGCAACCATCGTTCTTGCGGGCACCGCAGTCACGGGAATCGCGCTGCTCGTGCTGTACCAAGCGCTCATGTCCCTGGGTGTTTTGCCCGATAATGTAGAGCCTATCGTTCGCGCGCTTTTCATCGGAACCACCTTTGGATTCTTTTTCGTTCGCCTGACGGTTGCGGTACTTGCTCCCGGGCGGCCGACGTGGCGCCTGATCGAACTGGACGACGCCGCTGCGGAAGGCATGTTGCCCTTCTCTGCCCTGCTGGCTCTGATCATCGCATTTGGCGTCTTCCTGGACGCAACAAATCTTGCGATATCAGCACCCGTCGAACTTTCGGCTGCGGGCCAAGCTGTCGTTGCCATTGCAAAGGCGCTTCTCTTCATGGGCGCGCTGCGCGTTGCAGCAGGCACCGAAGCGGACGACGAGACCGTTGCCGTTACCGCCGGCAGAACGTCTGCATGGCGTCTGACGATTCCAGTTGGCTGGGCAAT
>JAFEFK010000336.1 GCA_018240625.1 Pseudomonadota bacterium | reverse complement strand
GACGCTGATGGGGGCTGTGATTTCCGATGGTCTCGACAACGGGCAGGTGGTGAGCGGCGTCGGCGGGCAATACAATTTTGTGGCACAGGCGTTTGAGCTCGAAGGCGCGCGCTCGATCCTGACCGTGGAATCGACACGGCAGGACAAGGCCGGCGTAGCCTCCAACATCCGCTGGTCCTATGGCCACACCACGATCCCGCGCCACCTGCGCGATATCATTGTCACCGAATACGGCGTGGCGGACCTGCGCGGAAAATCCGATGCCGATGTGATCGCAGCGATGCTGAACGTCGCCGACTCCCGCTTTCAGCCCGAGTTGATGCGGCAGGCGCGGGACGCCGGCAAGCTGCCTGAGAATCACGAGATACCTGCGGCCCATCGGGACAATTCGCCTGACAGGATCAAGGCCGCATTGAAACCGGCGCGCGATGCTGGGTTGCTGCCGTCGTTTACATTCGGCAGCGATTTTACGGACGTCGAACAGCGGTTGATTCCCGCGCTTCAGGTGTTGCAGGAGGCGAGCCGTTCGCCGTTCGCGTTAGCTGGTCTTGCGATGGAGGGGTTGCGCGCCGGCGATGCCTCGGCGCAGCCCGCGCTGGCCCGCATGGGCCTGGATCATCCGAACACGTTCTCGGATCGGCTCTATCGCGCGCTGCTCAACGCTGCGCTGAAGCGAAGCGGCAATCAATAAACGGCCGTCATGGCCGGATTTATTCCGGCCATCCACGTCTTGCTATTTGGCCGGCAATAAAGACGTAGATGGCCGGGACAAGCTTGGCCATGACGGAAAATGGATTGATCTTTCAGGCGGCTCAGTTTGCTACCGGTTCTTATTGTTCGGTTTGCGCTTCTCGATGAACGCCGCCATGCCTTCGGAGCGGTCGTCGAGCGCGAAAGTGGCGTGGAACAGGTCGCGCTCGACATTCATGCCTTCGGAGAGCGGTGTTTCGAAGGCGCGGTTGACGGCGCTCTTGGCCATCTCGGCGGCAGGCCGCGACATCGACGCGATCTTCTCGGCTGCGGCCATCGCTTCATCCATCAGTTTGTCCGCGGGCACAATGCGGCTGACCAATCCGGAGCGCTCGGCCTCGGCGGCATCCATCATGCGGCCGGTAAGGCAAAGGTCCATCGCCTTCGACTTGCCGATGGCGCGGGTCAGGCGCTGGGTGCCGCCGATGCCGGGAATGGTGCCCAGGGTAATCTCGGGCTGACCGAACTTCGCGGTGTCGGACGCGATGATGAAATCGCACATCATCGCCAATTCGCAGCCGCCGCCGAGCGCGTAGCCGCTGACCGCTGCGATGGTTGGCTTGCGGCAGGTGGCGACGCGGTCGCCGCCGATCGACTTGAAATCCTCGTTGAACATGTCGATGAAGCCCTTCGGCTGCATCTCCTTGATGTCGGCGCCGGCGGCGAAGGCCTTTTCGTTACCGGTAATCAGGATGCATCCGATCGCATCGTCAGATTCGAGATCGTCGACCGCGGCGGCGATTTCCTTGAACACACCGAACGATAGCGCGTTCAGCATCTTCGGGCGATTTAGCTTGATAACGCCAACGGCGCCTTTGCTCTCGACGATGATATGTTCGAACGTGCTCATAAATCCATCCCGCTTGTCTGGTGCCGGTCGCAACGGCGCTCGGCGGCGGGCAATGTGCCCGCAGACCGGAAGGCCCGCAAGACTCGTTAAGCGCGCAGAAATGCACAGCGATCGTGGAAAAATGCCGGTCCGCCCTGAAATGGCGGACCGGCAGGAGGCGGGAGAAAACAACATCTCGGGCCGATGTCGGAGCTCGAGCTAGATTCAGGCGATGAACATCCGGGCGGCAGAGGCCAGCGTTAGAAACCCGCCGAAGGCGATGAAGATCTTGCCGATCAGGGACGTTTGATTCCAGGCGGAATCCTCGTTGGTCGCCGACTGGCCGGTGGTTGTGCCGGCGCTCGTTGCGGATGCAGGCGAATCGATCGAGGCCATCGCAAGGGTGGGCGTGGCAGCCTCAGGTGTGGCCTGCTTGTTTTCGGCCAAGGCACGGTCGACGTCGTTCAGTTCGTCGGACGGAACCACATCGGCAGCAGCCGCAGTGGCCGGGTCCGTAGCGGCTGTAGGAGCGGGAGCCGCGTCTGCCTGGGGTTGTTGTTGCGCGGCATTCGTCTGGCTTGCAGCCTGACTTGTAGCCTGACTTGCAGCCAGCGTCTTGCCGGCACTGCTGGCGAGCGCATCGGCCTCGGTCTTTGGCGTATCGGTGACGCCCGGCATCAGTGCGTTGGCGTTCGCAACCGCCGGCGGCAACAGCTTGTTACTGTCTTGCGGCACCGAGACTGCGGCTGTCTTGTCGGTTTTGGCGGCCGCTTTCGACGCTGTCTTCGCGGATTTTCGCGAATGTACCACGTGTGCGACGTGTCGCGGCCGATGTTTGGAAAACTTGCTGAGCTTGACCGGTGTTCCGGCCGTTTCGGTTTGAGCGGCCTGACTTGCGGGCTGCCCCGCACTGTCGTTCGCGCGCAATGGTCCGGCGAAACCCAACCAAAGTCCCGCTGCGATAATCAACGCCGAGCGCCCGCTGGCCCTGATGTTCATTGGCAATCTCCCCATCTGCCAGCCCCCGGTTACAAAAGAGACGCCGGGCGTGGCTACACCGGGGCAAAAAAAGGGAATCTTCGGGGGAGGGTGGTGTCGGCAGATCCAGCTTCGCCTTTGGACCGGCGGCGTGAACAATGTTATGAGCCGGATGGCGGCGAAGTCCTCGCGCCATCTTAAATCACGATTTCGTGATTTAAGATGGTTGCTGTAACAAACTGAAAAACTGATCGAATTTCCTTCTGGGAGCGCGCGTGCGCGGACGTGACGACGAATGGACCGACCTGATGCGGTCGGCCAATGCCGGCGACGGGACCGCGTATCAGCGCCTGCTGAGAGCTGTCACACCGGTACTGAGAGCGGGCGCGCGCCGGGGTCTCGCGCGCGCGGGCCAACCGGGCGATCAAGCCGAGGATATCGTGCAGGACATTTTGCTCGCGGTGCATCTGAAGCGGCATACGTGGGACGCGAATGCTCCGTTCGCTCCATGGCTGTTTGCTGTCGCGCGCAATAAGCTGATCGATGCGCTACGCCGCCGTGGCCGCCGGATTTTCGTCAACATCGACGATTTCGCCGAGACCCTGGCGGGGGAGCCTGCCGCCGAAACCGTGCCCGCGCGCGAGGTGGCCGGTCATCTCGAAACCCTGCCGGCGCGGCAGCGCGATGTCGTGAAATCGATTGCCGTGGACAGCGCCTCGATCAAGGCGACCGCGGCCAAATTCAACATGAGCGAAGGGGCCGTACGGGTGGCGCTGCATCGGGGACTGGCGAGCCTCGCGAGCCGGCTTCGGAAAGACTGACGATGGAAACCGATCAACTCATTCGCACGCTTGCGGCCGACCAGAACGTGCGGTCGCGGTCCGTCGGCTCCGTGCTGGCGATGGCGCTGTTATGCGCGCTGCCGATCTCGCTTGCCGGGTTTTTCGCCGTGCTTGGATTCCGGCCCGATATCATGACCGCGATGCATAATCCGTTTTTCGATTTCAAGTTCGTGGTCACGTCGTCGCTGGCTGCCTCTGCGATCGCGGTGGGACTGCATCTTTCGCGGCCCGACGCGTCACCGCGCGGCTGGATCTGGCTGCTGCTGATCCCGCTGGCTTTGCTCGGGTGCGGCGTCATGAGTGAAATGATGATGCCGCAATCGCGGCCCTGGCTGGTGCGCCTGATCGGCAATAATTCCCGAGCTTGTACGATGGCCATTCCGGCGCTCGCGCTGCCTTTGCTCGCAGGCGCCCTGATCGGTCTGCGCCAGGGTGCGCAGGCCCGTCCGGCACTGGCCGGTGCATTGGCCGGATTGATGTCGTCTGGCCTCGCCGCGACGCTTTATGCGTCGCACTGCACTGACGATTCGCCGCTGTTCGTGATCACCTGGTATTCGCTGGCGACGGCGCTGGTCACCGCCATCGGCGCGCTGGCCGGCTCAAAGCTGCTGAGGTTTTGAGGCGCGCTATTTGTCCTGAAGACTCTTCAGATAGCCCGCGACGATGTCGTCGAAATTCCGGTCGGACGTCGTTCCGATCGACGCTGCGCGGGTCGATATCAATCCCTTCGGCCAGCCGTCGACGATCTGTTTCAGTTCCGGATCGGGCGCGAACGTGATCTTGCCGGGTGGTTTGCCGTTGCGCACGCGTGCGACCGATGCGGCGATGTCGTCCATGCTGACCGTGAGCGCGGGCTGGTTGAAGCCGCGCTTGCCGCGGAGCCTTGCCTTCTCGAGGTTGTGAAGGTTGATGAGATTCCTCACCACCGTCTGTACCGATGCCACGGGCACGCGGGTATCGTTGCGAAGCGGGCAAACCACGTCGCGGCCCGCGGTGGCCTCGCGCACGATCGCGGCGATCCGGTCGGAGACCGACGAGGTCGGCGGTCCCGGATGCACCAGAACGATCGGCAGGCGCAGGGTGCGGGAGTCGATGATGCCATGGCGCGTAGCGTCCGCCAGCATCAGCTCCGCGATGGCCTTGTGAGTGCCGTATGTGGTTTGGGGCCGGCGCGTGTAGTCGTCGTCGACGGTGTCGGGCAGCAAGCCGCCGAAAACGGCGATCGAACTCGGAAAAATCACGCGTGGCGGTTTATCGGCGGATCGGATCGTTTCGATCAGCGCCGCCAGCGCCGAGACGTTGGTTCCGAGCGCGCGAGTAGGCTGACGTTCAGCCTCACTCGTCAGGACCGCCGCAAGATGGAAGACGCTGTCGAATGTCTGCGCGCGGATTTTGGCGAGCGCCTGCGGCGTGGTGATATCTTCTTGCAGGAGCTTGAGCCGGGTATCGGACATCTCGGGCAAATGCGTATCCAGGGCGACGATTTCGCTGATCGCACGCGACTGACCGTCGCGATCGGTGAGATGCCCTTCGTGCACCAGCGCACGGATCAGATTTTGACCAATGAAGCCGCCCGCACCCGTAATGAGAATCCGCATTCATCCAGTCCTGCAAAGCTCGCGCCCAAGCTTTCCAACACCAGAACTCCGGCAATATCAACTCACCGAAATGATATGCTGATCCGCAATTGCGGTGTGCGCAGAATCCAGGGAGATGGCGGTCAAGACCGAAATCTAGCCTGCGACGGGGGCAGCCCCTTGCTGCATGCGGTGGAAGCGCAGCACCTGCTGCGCCGTGGACGGGCGCAAGCGCTCATAGGTCAGCTTCGCGGCTTCGAGATCGGCCGCCTCGATGTCCGCCAGTTCGCGGCGCATATGGATGATGGCCTTCACGGTCGACCAGGACAAGCCGCCTACCTTCGCCAGGATGAACACGCCTTCGGTACGGGACTCGATCATCATGTTTTCGGCGACTGCGACGGTCACATTGGCAAGACAGGCGATCGCCGCATTGGCTTCGTCGAATTTTCCGGCTTCGGCGAACACAGCGACCTGATGCTCGTCGAGCCGGCCGTCTTCAAATAACGATCTGACCAACCCGTGTGCGATGGTCGTCTCCTCGCTGATGGCCGCGGGCGCTGAGCGTGCGCGCCGGGCGACCTCGTTGACGACGGCTGACACGTCGCTCGCACGATGCGGATTGGCGGTTTCTAGGCGGGCCCGCACCGCCGCGGAGGCCTTCGCGATCAGTTTCAGATAATGATGCCGCGGAATTGACGGCCGCATGCCAACGCAAGCCGCGATGTTGTCGTCGTTTTCGGCGCGCGCGACCAGCCGGGTGAAGCCCTGCTCGGAAAATTGAGCGCCCGGATTGTTGACGGTACTCTGGACGACTTCGTCATTGCCGCGCTCCACCAGAACGTCGGTGACCGCGCCGCTCAGCACTTTTCGCGTCGAAATCGCCAGCAGATGAGCCTGGCTCTTGCTGCGGGCGTTTTCCACCAGAGCGTCGTCTCCGAGCCGCTGTGACTGCGATAGCACCGGGGCGGCGACTTCGATCAGATCGTCAAAGGCGAGGGTGTGAATGATCTGTGGAGGGGCCTTGGCGACCGGAGCGAGGCGTTTGGAGAGCAGCGATTTCGCGGAAGCCTCCATTTGGTGGATCAGGCAGTTGAATACGTCGTCGAAAACGGTGATCTGCTCGTCGGAGTAATCCAACGTGTCGTTCAGGAAAAGATCGGTGACCCGCCGCAGCGTTTCCACTCGCCGCGCGACGGTGCCGTGAGCGAGGGCGGTCTGGAGCTCGTCGAGCAGATTTGCCGAGAGGCTGGCCGATCTGGAGATCATGACTCTGTCCTGGAGTTCTCGAATAGGGCGCCGCGACATTCTGGTCGGCGATTGTGATCAGGCGCACGCGATGCGATTGCGGCCGCCTTCTTTTGCTGCGTAAAGCGCGCGGTCGGCGCGCGCGAGGATGGCGTCGGCCGTTTCATTGGGATTCAGCATTGCAACGCCGGCGGAGATCGTGACGGTCATTGCAGGTGAAAATGCGCTCCAGTCGAGCTCTGCGATGATCGCGCGGAGCCGGTCGAGGCTTTGTTCGGCAGCGCTATCGGTCGAGTCGGGCAGGATCAGAAGAAATTCCTCGCCGCCGTAGCGTCCGAATTTGTCGATGGAGCGGATATTGGCGAAAACGGTGATGGCGAATGTCCGAAGTACCTCGTCACCGGTCG
>JAFEFK010000335.1 GCA_018240625.1 Pseudomonadota bacterium | reverse complement strand
CCCGCAGCGAGTCGCTCGAGGCCTATTCGGGGTTCGTGGAAGATTCCGGCGAGGGCCGCTGGACCATCAATGCCGCGATCGACGAAGCGGTGCCCGCCGAAGTGTTGACGGCGGCGCTGTTCGCGCGTTTCCGCTCGCGTCAGCAACACACGTTCGGCGAAAAGATCCTGTCCGCCATGCGCGAGGGGTTCGGCGGCCACAAGGAGCCGGGCGAGTCCGAAGCATCTACTGCAAAGAACGCAAAGGGAAGGGCTACAAGCTGATGGTGGACGCAAGCAAGAAACCGCAAAAGCCGGAGCCTTGCTGCTTCGTCATCTTTGGTGTTACCGGTGATCTCACCCACCGTCTGGTCATCCCTGCCCTTTATAATCTTGCCGAGAGCGGCTTGCTGCCCGACAAATTCTGTATCGTGGGCATCGCTCGCAAGAAGATGTCCGACGACGAACTCCGCCAAAGTTTGATGGATGGTCTGAACAAGCACGCCACCCGCCCGGTCAAAAAGAACATCGCCGAAAAGCTGCTGAGTTGCCTGACATGCCTCGAAGCCAGCAATGACGACCCGGCCTCATTCGATCAGCTCAGCAAAAGCTTTGAAAAGCTCGAGAAGGACAAGGGCACGCGCGGCAATCGGCTGTTCTATCTCGCGGTTCCCCCCTCCGCGTTTGCCCCGATCGCCGAGCAACTTGGCCACGCCGGTCTGCTGCGCGAAGAGCACGGCGCCTGGCGCCGGCTCGTCGTGGAAAAGCCGTTCGGGACCGATCTCGCCTCCGCCAAGGTGCTGAACAGCAAACTGCTCAAGATCGCCGATGAACACCAGAGTTACCGTATCGATCACTACCTCAGCAAGGAAACCGTCCAGAACATTCTGGTGCTGCGCTTCGCCAACGGCATGTTCGAGCCAATCTGGAATCGAAATCACATCGACCACATCCAGATCACCGTCGATGAAAAGCTGGCAGTCGGCCATCGCGGCAGCTTCTACGATGCGACCGGCGCGCTGCGGGACATGGTGCCAAATCACCTGTTTCAATTGCTGTCGCTGGTGACGATGGAGCCGCCGGCACGCTTCGATGCGCAGGCCGTGCGTTCGGAAAAAGCGGAAGTGCTCGCCGCGATCCAGACCCAGAGCTCCGAAGACGCGTTGAAAAATTCGGTGCGGGGTCAATATCGCGCCGGCAAGGTCGGTGATGAGGCGATCGAGGACTACCGCAAGACTCCCGACGTGAAATCAAACAGTACCACCGAGACCTACGCGGCGCTGAAACTGACGATCGACAACTGGCGGTGGGCCGGCGTTCCCTTCTATCTGCGAACCGGCAAGGCGCTGGGTATCAAGCGAACCGAGGTCGCGATCAAGTTCAAGCAGGCGCCGTTCGCGATGTTCCGCGACACGCCGGTGGACCGGCTCTCGCAAAACTATCTCGTCATCAGCATCGAACCCACCGAGGGCATCACGCTGCAATTCAACACCAAGGTGCCGGGACCGACGGTGTCCATCGACGGCGTCGAGATGAAATTCCGCTACAAGGATTACTTCAAGACCGAGCCGAGCACCGGCTATGAAACGCTGATTTACGATTGCATGATCGGCGACAATATCCTGTTTCAACGCGCCGACGGCGTCGAGGCTGGATGGCAGGCCGTGCAGCCGTTCCTCGACGCATGGAAGAAGGCCGGCGCCGACGGCCTTGTCGGTTATAAAGCGGGCAGCGAGGGGCCCGAAGAGGCCGACGAATTGCTCGCGCGGGATGGCCGCCACTGGCGTAAACTGACATGACATCCTCCGGCGCAGCACAACGCCGGTTCGTGGTGTTGCCCGACGCGAAGGCCGTTGCCGCCGAAGCCGCGGCGCGCCTGATCTCAAGGATCGAGGCAAACCTGCGCAGGCCAGCGATATGCCTGACCGGCGGCTCCGGCCCAAAAGCGCTCTATGCCCTGCTGGGGAGTTCCGGCTATCATGCGCGCATACCCTGGGACCGGGTTCACTGGTTTATCGGAGACGAGCGTTTCGTGAACGAAAAGGACGAGCGCAACAACATGGCCGTGGCCAAGGACATTTTCCTCAGCCGCTGCGCACCGGCGGAGAACATTCACCCCATTCCGACGAATGCAGCCGATCCAGACACGGCTGCGAGGCTTTACGAAAACGAGCTACAGACATTTTACGGCGCCTCACGACTGGATGCGGCCAGGCCGCTTTTTGATGTTGTCCTGATGGGCCTCGGACCCGATGGTCACACTGCCTCGCTGTTTCCCGGAGCCAAAGCGCTGGACGAGACCGAGCGATGGGTTGTCGGCGTCGATCATGCGCATGTCGAACCCTTCATTCCCCGCGTCACTCTGACACTTCCCGCTTTGGCTTCCTCACGCGAGATGCTGTTTCTTGCCACCGGCGAAGCCAAACGCGACATCCTGTCGAAAGTCATGACTGGTGCCGATCTGCCTGCCACGCGCGCACATTCGAACGGCGACACGGTGTGGCTGGTCGATACGGCGGCGCAGGGTGGCTGAAATGGATCGATCGGGCGGCGCCTTCTGCGCGCTCATCGTGATGGGTGTATCCGGCTCCGGAAAAAGCACGATCGCGGCTGCGCTGGGACAACGGCTAGGATGGGTGGTGGAGGACGGCGACGCATTTCATCCCGCCGGTAATGTCGAAAAGATGAGCGCCGGCATTCCGCTGACCGACGAGGATCGCTTGCCATGGCTGCGAGCCATCGCAGCCGAAATCGACCGCAAGCGCTCGGCTGGCACGAACGTTATCATCGCATGTTCTGCACTCAAACGTGCATACCGGGATATTCTGGTGCAGGGACATCGCGACACCCGAATTGTCTATCTGCGCGGCGACAAAAGTCTGATCGCGGAACGGCTCAACGCACGCAAGGGTCACTTCATGCCGCCGGGATTGCTCGACAGTCAGTTCAGGACACTCGAAGAACCGGCGGCCGATGAACATCCTGTGGTCGTCGATACCGATGCGCCCGTAGATCAAATTACCGATCATATCGCGACCCTGCTCCACTCGTGCCGAGGAACTCCATGAACCGCATTTCGCTGGTGATCTCGGACGTCGACGGGACCATGGTGACCCATGACAAGCACCTGACCGAGGCCGCTATCAATGCGGTGAAACATCTCGCCGACCGGGACATCAGTTTCACCGTCACGAGCAGCCGCCCCGCCTTCGGGATGCGCATGCTGATCAAGCCGCTCGGCCTGCGGCTGCCGTTCGGCGCCTTCAACGGCAGCCTGATCGTCGACCCCGCCCTCACCGTCCTTCAAAAGGAGGCTATTCCCGCGTCCGCGGCGCGGATCGCCATCGATACGCTGAAAGCATCCGGCGTCGATATCTGGCTGTTCACGATGGATCGCTGGCTGATCATGCATGACGATGGGCACTACGTCGCGCACGAGCAAGCCACGATACTGACAGCCCCAAGCGTGGTTTCCAGATTCGACGAGTTCATCAGCGACGCCTGCAAAATCGTCGGCGTCAGTGCAGACCCCGAGAAACTGGCGCGTTGCGAGACCGCCGTACAGAAGGCGCTCGCCGGTCAAGCGGCGGCGGCCCGCTCGCAGAGCTACTATCTGGACGTTACCCCCGCCGGATCGGACAAGGGGACGTTCGTTGAGGCAATGGCGAAGCGTCTCGATATTTCGCCGGAGAACATTGCCACTCTCGGAGACATGCCGAACGATCTGGCCATGTTCGCCAAGAGCGGCGTGTCGTTTGCCATGGGCAACGCCACCGACGACGTGAAGTCTAGAGCCACTGACGTCACCGACACCAACGAAAACGACGGGTTCGCGAAAGCGATCGAGCGAATTATCGCTCTTGAACGAAATTAGCTTTCCGATCGCTGCTTCGCAGGCTTCCGCGCGCTGCTGATATTGTGAACCGTGTTGACCAGGGCGATGTGCGTCAGCGCCTGCGGAAAATTTCCGGTCAAACGGCGGGCCACGGTATCGTATTCCTCGGACAGCAATCCGAGATCGTTCGCCACCGCCGCAACCCGATTCAACAGCAGTTCGGCACGATCGATATCACCGCTCAGCACATAGGCATCGGCAAGCCAGAGCGTGCAGGCTAAAAAAGCGCCTTCGATCGGCTGCTTTTCATCGGTGGCCGCTCGCGGATCGTGGCGAAGAACAAATCCGTCATGAACCAGATATTTCTCGACCGCGGCCAGCGTTCCGACGACCCGCGGATCGGAGGCCGGCAAGAAGCCGACCGACGGAATCAGTAACGTGCTGGCGTCCAGCACCTTTGCCCCATAAGATTCAACGAAGGTATTCTGTTCACGATCAAACCCGTTATCGCAAATGTCGCGATGAATCTCATCGCGCAGCTTCCGCCATCGTTCGATCGGCGCTTCGAAACCAAAATGCGTCGCACTCTTGATACCGCGGTCGAATGCCACCCAGACCAGGACTTTCGAGGATACGTATTGTTTGCCCGGCCCTCTCTGCTCCCAGATACCGGCGTCCGCCTCGCGCCAGGTTTCCGCCAGATGGTCGAGAAGCTTGCATTCGAGCGCCCACGTTGCGTCGCTAAGTTCAAGCTTGGCCATCCGGGATTGGTGGAAGACGTCCATCAGTTCGCCATAGACGTCCAATTGCAGTTGGGCGTGCGCAGCATTTCCCACCCTGACCGGTGATGCCCGCTCATAGCCCGGCAGCCATTCGGCTTCCCATTCCGTCAACCGGCGCTGTCCGAGAATCCCGTACATGATCTGCATATCCGAAGGCGAGCCGGCGACAGACCGCAGAAGCCAGTCGTGCCACTTCCGCGCCTCGTCGTAGTAACCGCTGTTCATCAAAGCAAGCAGCGTAAAGGTCGCATCGCGCAGCCAGCAGAAACGGTAATCCCAATTTCGGGCACCGCCGAGTTTCTCCGGGAGCGACGTCGTCGGCGCCGCGACGATTCCGCCGGAGGGAGTGTAAATCATCGCTTTCAGTGTAATCAGCGACCGCAGCGACATATGACGGTACGGCCCGTCGGACTCGAACTTGCCGGACCAGTCGGCCCAAAATGCCTCGGTTTCTTTCAAGGCAACCGTTGGATTAATCGGCGCAGGAATTTCGAGGTGCGATGCCCCGTATGTCATCACGAAAGGAATCGTCTGACCGGCGCTGACCTCAAAGTCTGCGACCGTGGTCATGTTCTCGCCTCGCGTGGTGACCGGCGTCCGCAGAACCAGCATATCCGGCCCGCACACCGCGAGAAGCGCCTTATCATCGGTTTTGCGAACCCATGGTGCATTTTTTCCAAAGCGGAACCGGATCACGAGATCCATACGCATCTTCACGCGCCCGCGCTCGCAATGAACAAGGCGGACAACATCAGATGCCTTGCCGCGCGGCGGCATGAAATCAACCAGAGTCACGACACCGTCGGCAGTCTCGAACCGCGTCTCGAGGATGAGGCTGTCTCCACGATAGCTGCGGGCCGATCGCGTGACTTCATCTGCCGGGCCGATTCGCCAGTAGCCGTGACGTTCGTCACCCAACAGCGCTGCAAAACACGCATCTGAATCAAAGGATGGCCAGCAGAGCCAATCAAGCGAGCCCGAGCGATCGACGAGCGCGACCGTTTCTCCGTCGCCGATGATTCCGTAGTCTTCAATCTTGCTGGGCAAATAACAAACTCGGCAGGAAAATCTGAAACAACGCTCAGTATGTATGCGCTACACTGGTCCTGACCATCCTGATCAAAAAGAATTATGGCGGGAACAATTCCGGATCTAGGATCCGGTGCATTTACCTGATGTCGACGGTACACCACCGCGTGATCCCGGCTGAGAGAGCGGGCGCTCGTTAGCGTCCAAATCCGCGGGCTCTGGAATAGGCCGGGCGGCTTTCCTGCGCAGGCCGGCTAATTTGACTTGTCCGGTCATTACTCACTGCGCGGCTGCCAAGCTTGAGTTCTTCCAGAAACACCGGTTTCGAAAAATAGAAGCCCTGCGCATATTTGATCCGGGTGGCGGCTTGCAGATGGGCAAGTTCCTCGAATGTCTCAACGCCTTCGGCGATCACTGTCATCCCCAAGGCTTCGCTCAGAGATTCGATTGCCTTCAGGATGCCTTGGCTACGCGGGCGCTTGTGAATGTCGACGATGAACGACCGGTCGATCTTGATTTCATCAGCCGTGATATCGGCCAGAGCCGACAGAGATGAATAACCAATCCCAAAATCGTCGATCGAAATACCCACGCCGAGCCTTCGCAGGATGGGCAAGATTTCCGTCTGGAAATGTGTCTTCGCGACGAACGCATCTTCGGTGACTTCGACAATGAATCTCGTCGGACAGCCCGTCGCTTCGAGAGCTTGCGCAAACGAAGTCATGAACGCCAAATTGCCGGCCTGTTTCGCCGCAACATTGATACTGATGCTGACGTCCGCGCCGAAGGTATCATCGATAAGATCGATGGATTTCATGATTTCTGCGAGAACGAGATGGGTCAGTTCGTCGATCAGGCCGAGTTCAACCGCCAGATTGACGAACGTTCCGGGCGCCTGAATGATGCCTTGATCGTTGCGCAGTCGAACCAGGGCCTCAATACCCTTGACCCGTTGCGTCCTGATATCGACTTTCGGCTGGAACGCGCAACAGAACCGTTTATCGAGGACGGCGAGCCGTAACGACTGTTCGACCTCCATCCGCGCCAGCGCCTCGCGTTGCATGCCTGCATCAAAGATAACGGCCGCCCCCTTGGTCGCGTTCTTGACGCGATACATCGCGATGTCGGCGTTCTGGCGCAGCACCTCATAATCGTTACCATGATCCGGATGAACGCTCACGCCAATCGACGCGGACGCGAACAGCTCGGATCCATCGATGAAAAACGGTGCTTTTAATCGTTGCAGCACGAATTCGATGTAGTCGGCAACCTCCGCTTCGCTCCGGACAGGATTGAGCAGAAGCAGAAACTCGTCACCGCTGATACGGGACAACATATCGGTATCACGCAGGTCGAGGCTGAGCCGCCTTGCGACTTCAACAAGCAGCGCGTCGCCCGACGCATGGCCGGAATAATCATTGATATGCTTGAAATTGTTGATATGG
>JAFEFK010000334.1 GCA_018240625.1 Pseudomonadota bacterium | reverse complement strand
GACAGCGCGCTGACCAAGAAGCCCGGCCTCGAACTCGTGAAGGCCTATGAAGCGAAATACGGCCCGAACAGCCGCAGCCAGTTTGCCGGTCACTCCTTCGACGCCTTCAAGGTGCTGGAACGCGTCGTTCCGGTTGCCTTGAAAAAGGCCAAGCCGGGCACGCAGGAATTCCGCGAGGCCATTCGCGAGGCGTTCACGACCGAGCACAACATCGCTGCGAGCCAGGGTGTCTACAACTTCACCGACAAGGACCGCTACGGTCTCGATGACCGCTCGCGGATCCTGCTCACCGTGAAGGATGGCAAGTACGTCATGGCGAAGTAGCCGTTCCGCGGTGAAGACCGCATGGACAATCGAAGCCGGTCCCCATCACGGGGCCGGCTTTTTTTGACGTCGGACTGGCTGGCTCTAGGCGTGCTGGAAACCGAGGTAGCTCGCGACCACCTGCTGATTGGTGGCGATCTCCGCCGCCGGGCCATCGAGAACGAATTCGCCGAGTTCCATGACATATGCATGATCCGCGATTTTCAGCGCGGCCTGCGCATTCTGCTCGACCAGCAGAACCGATACGCCCGCGGCGCGCAGTTCGCCGACGGTGCGGAAGATATCGGAGACGATGATCGGCGCCAGACCCAGACTCGGTTCGTCCAGCATCAGGAGTTTTGGCGCGCCCATCAGCGCACGGCCCATCGCCAGCATCTGCTGTTCGCCGCCGGAGAGCGTGCCAGCCAGTTGCTTGCGGCGCTCTTTCAGCCGCGGGAACAGCGTATAGACCCGCTCGAACGATTGGGCCGCGGTGGCCTTCGCGATCCGGAACGCGCCGAGCTGCAGGTTATCTTCGACATTCATGGTGCCGAACAATTCGCGATGCTCCGGTACCAGCGACAATCCCGCAGCTACACGGTCCTCGATGTCGAATGACGTCATGTCCTCCCCACCAAAGGTCACGCGTCCTTTCAGCGGCAGGATACCCATGATGGCATTGAGCAGCGTGGTCTTGCCCGCGCCATTGGCGCCGATGATGGTGACGATCTGGTTGGCGCTGACATCCAGCGAGACCGAGCGCACGGCCTCGACCTTGCCGTAGGAAATATGAACGTCGGAGACGGCAAGAAGCGGCGCGCTCATGCCACGGCTCCGAGATAGGCCTTGATGACGTCGGGATTGGTCTTGATCGCCTCGGGTGTGCCTTCGGCGATCCGGGTGCCGAAATCGAGCACCACGATACGGTCGGCGAGATCCATCACAAAGCCCATGTCGTGCTCCACCAGCAGCACCGACATGCCGCCGTCGCGCAATTGCCGCAGCAGGGTGGCGAGCCGCTGTTTTTCCATATGGCGCAGGCCGGCGGCCGGCTCGTCGAGCAGCAGCAACATCGGATTGACACAGAGCGCGCGTGCGATCTCGACGATGCGCTGCTGGCCGAGCGACAGGCTTCCGGCGAGCTGGTCGATCTGGTCGCCGAGGCCGACGCGCTCGATCTGCCGTGTCGCTTCCGCAAGCAGGCGCGCTTCGTCGGCACGGTCGAGCCGCAGCATGCTGGCGATGGCGCCGGAACGGCCGCGCAGGTGGGCGCCGATGGCGACGTTCTCCAGAACCGTCATGTCGGGCACCAGTTTGACATGCTGGAAGGTCCTGGAAATGCCGAGCTGCGTGATGGCCTGCGGCGGCGCATCGATGATCGGCTGACCTGCGAACGATACCGTGCCGCTGGTGGCCTTCAGCACACCGGTGATGAGGTTGAAGGTTGTGCTTTTGCCGGCGCCGTTGGGACCGATCAGCGCCAGGATCTCGCGCGCGCCGACCTCGAAGCTGACATTGTTGACGGCGGTCACGCCACCGAACTGCTTGCGCGCGTTGTCGATGCGCAGAAGCGGGCCGGGCGGCGGAGCCGCGCGTACGGGCGCAGACAATGCGATCGAGGTGTCGGGGCGACGCAAGCGTGATTTCAGAGGCAGCAGCCCCGTTAGCCATGGCCAGACGCCGCTCGGGGCAAACTGGACCAGCGCCACCAGCATGATGCCGAACACGATGATCTCGAGCTGGCCCTGGCCGCCGAAAATCAGCGGCAGGTAGCCTTGCAGGACTTCCTTGAGGATGACGACAATCGCCGCTCCCAACACGCCGCCCCAGACATAGCCTGCGCCGCCGACCACGGCGACGAACAGATACTCGATGTCGGCTTGCGCACCGAACGGCGTCGGCGTCGCGGCGCGCTGGAAGTGGGCGTAGAGCCAGCCCGACAATCCCGCCAGCACGGCGGCGTAGACA
Source organism: Pseudomonadota bacterium (assembly GCA_018240625.1). Classification (GTDB taxonomy): domain Bacteria; phylum Pseudomonadota; class Alphaproteobacteria; order Rhizobiales; family Xanthobacteraceae; genus Nitrobacter. The sequence continues at coordinate 6,016 of JAFEFK010000334.1, read as the reverse complement.
AAAACCAGCAGCTTGGCGCGCGCGGTTTTCACACCGAAGGCCTCCGCTGCGACATGGCCGCGCCGCAGCGCGCGGATGCCGCGACCGGTGCGCGAATCCAGCAGGTTCAGCGTCAATATCGCGCTCACGATCACGGCGAACCAGATTGCGTAGTAGATCGTGCCGGCATCGAGCATCTTGAAGTGGCCGATCTGAAGCGGTGGAATCTGCGTAATGCCGTCGTTGCGGCCGAGGAATTCGAGCTTGCTGAAGAGATAGTAGAGGCCGATGCCCCAGGCCAGCGTGCCGAGCGGCAGGTAGTGACCCGACAAGCGGACCGTGACGACACCAAGGATGACGGCGGCGACGCCGCTGACGACAAGCGAGGCTGGCAAGCTGAGCCACGGCGACAGGCCGTATTGCGTGGTCAGCACGGCGGTAGTGTAGGCCCCGAAGCCGCAGAACGCAGCCTGCCCAAACGAGGTCAGGCCGCCGACGCCGGTCAGCAGCACGAGCCCCATGGCCACCAGTGCCGAAAGGCCGATGTTGTCGAGCAGCACGATCCAGAACGGCGGCATCTCCGGTATCAGCGGAAGCGCGGCCATAACGAGGGCAAAAACGAGAATCGAAAGACGTTGGGACATCGCGATCAATCCTGTTCCTCTTCGACCTCGGGGGCTGCGAGCGAGCGAAGCACGAGGACGGGAATGATCAGCGTGAAGACGATGACTTCCTTGAAGTTGCTGGCGTAGAACGAGGAGAACGCCTCGACGAGGCCGACCCCGAGTGCTGCGACCGCGGTGATGGGATAGCTGATGAGGCCGCCGATGATGGCGGCGATAAACCCTTTCAGGCCGATCAGAAATCCGGTGTCGTAGTACAGCGTCGTGATCGGTACGATCAGGATTCCCGAAATCGCGCCGATGAGCGAAGCCAGCAGAAATGCCAGTTGGCCGGACAGCGAGGTTCGAATGCCGACAAGCCGCGCACCGAGCCGGTTGACGGCGGTGGCGCGCAGCGCCTTGCCGTAAAGCGTATAATCGAAGAACAGCCACAGGCCGACGATGAAGGCGACGGTGATGCCGTAAACGGCAAGGCTCTGGCCGCTGAAACTCAACGGGCCGATCGTGAGCGCAGCGTTCGATACCGCCGGACCACGCAGCCCCTCTGCGCCGAAGAACACGAGGCCAAATCCCTGCATCGCGAGATGACATCCGACCGATGCGATCAGCAGTACAAGCACCGAAGTATGGGCGATCGGCTGGAAGGCGATGCGATAGAGAAACAATCCGATCGCCGCGACGATCAGCAGCGACAGCGCGGTATTGACCGGGATGGTGTTGTGCCGTCCGGCGAGCGCATAGGTCAGTGCGAGAATTGCGAACGGAAATGCGATGTTGACCGCGAAGGCGCGCAGGATGCGCTTCGCATGCAGCGATTTGCGGGCGAGGTACAGGTCGAGGCCGAATGCCACGATGCCCATTACGGCCGCGAGTTGCGCGGTGCCCGGCACCTGACCGGCCGACAGCGTCGCATAGGTCAACGCACCATAGGTAACGAACTCGCCCTGCGGAATCAGGATCACCCGCGTCACAGCGAACACCAGCACCAGCGCGAGGCCGAGCAGGGCGTAGATCGCGCCGTTGGTAATGCCGTCCTGCACCAGGAACAGCAGAATCGTCGTATTCAAGGCTGAAAGCCCCCCTCAGCGCCGGTGTCGCTCGGCTACGTCTATACAACGGTTGAATCCGTTGGATACATTTGATATATCGCATAACAATTATCGAATATAATCTCAAGGCCCGCGCACGATACCGCGCGGCTTTTTCAATCTATCGGGATTGCGAGCATCGAGCGATGACCGTTTCCAAGACCCCGGCGCTGGATCTGACCAAGACGGTACGCGCCGCCGCGCGTGACGATACAGGCGAGGGCGACGTCCTCAAACTCGGCGAATTGTCGGAGTTGCTCGGCTACTCGCTGAAGCGAGCCCAATTGAAGGTCTTTGACGATTTCATTCATTGCGTGGCGCCGCTGCAGCTGACGCCCGCGCAATTCTCGGTGCTGCTGTTGCTCGAACGCAATCCCGGCCGTAACCAGACCGAGATCGCCAGTACGCTCGGCATTTTGCGCCCCAACTTCGTCTCTATGCTGGACGGTCTCGAAAGCCGCGAGTTGTGCGTGCGGATGCGCTCCACCAATGACCGCCGCTCGCATGTGCTGATGCTGACGGACAAAGGCCACGCAATTCTGGCGCGCGCGAAAAAGCTGGTAGCGACCAAACATGAGACCCGTCTCAATGAATTGCTGGGGCCCGAGAAGCGCGAGGCGCTGCTCGGTATGCTCGCCAAGATCGCGCGCGAGTTCTAAGCGCAAGCGTTTCTGGCAAAGCTCTGCGCGGGATCAGACGCGGTCCACCAGGATCACCCTGATATCGTTGACGTTGGTCAACGTCGGCCCGGTCAGCAGCAGGTCGCCGGTGGCGGCGAAGAAGGCGGTCGCATCGTTATTGGCGAGGTAAGCGGCGGCATCGAGGTTTTGCGCGCGCATCGCCGCAAAAGTCCGCGCGTCGATAATAACGCCCGCGGGGTCGGTCGCGCTGCCCGCGCCGCCATCGGCGCCATCGGTGTCGGCGGCCAGCGCGGAAATATCAGGCGTGTCCTTGAGCTTTGATGCGAGCGACAGCGCGTATTCCTGATTGGGGCCGCCGCGTCCATTGCCGCGCACCGTCACGGTGAGTTCGCCGCCCGACAGGATTGCGAGCTTTCGTCCGGCAGCGCGCGCGTCGAGTGCAATTTTTGCGTGATCGGCCGCGACATCGCGGGCTTCGCCTTCGAGGTCGGCGCCGAGGTCGAGCACCTCATAGCCCGCATCGCGCGCGATCTTCACCGCGGCGTCGAGCGACGCCCGCGGACGGGCGATGATGTCGAACCGCGCACGCGCAAAGACGGCGTCGCCGGGCTTGCAGCTTTCGTTGGCAGGATCGCTTAGCGCGCGCGTTACGGCATCGTCGAGCTTGAGATCGTATTTCGCGACCAGCGCACGCGCATCGGCCAGTGTGGTCGGATCGGGAACGGTTGGACCCGACGCGATCGCCGAGGATTCATCGCGTGGCACGTCGGAAACCGCCAGCGTCACGATCTCCGCACGCCGGCCGGCCCGCGCCAGCCGTCCGCCCTTGATGCGCGACAGATGCTTGCGCACCGTGTTGACTTCGCCGATCGGCGCGCCCGAACGCAGTAAAGCGCGATTGACCTGCTGCTTTTGTGCGAACGAGACGCCATCGACCGGTGCAATCCAGTTGGCCGAGCCTCCACCCGTCAGGAGCACCAGCAGCAGGTCGTCGGCGCCAGCGGTACCCGCGAGCTTGAGGCTTTCGTCCGCGCCCTTGAGGCCGGCTTCGTCGGGCACGGGATGGCCGGCTTCGATCACCTTGATGCGGCGCGTCGGGACGCCGTGGCCGTGACGCGTTGTGGCGATGCCGATCAGCCGTGCCGGATCGAGATTTGACGCGTCGAGATAGTGCCGTTCCGCAGCAGCGGCCATGGCGGCGGCACCCTTGCCGGCGGCGAGACAGATCACACGGCCTTTCGGCGCCGGCGGCAGCAGCGCGGCGAGAATGCTATCAGGGTGAGCGGCGGCGACGGCCGCATCGAAGATGGCGCGCAGCAGCTTGCGGTGGTCGGTCATCGGCAGTGATCTTGTGAAGTTCCTATGGAACGAAGCGCCGGTTATCGACCAATTCGAGGCATAAGAAAACCCCCGCATGAGGTCATGCGGGGGTTTCAAGATCGGCGTTCGCGAACGCTCGAACGGGCTATCGCGGCTAGCCGCTGACGTCGGCGCTGATGAGATCGCCGAATAGAACCCAGCGCTCGACGGAGAATTTCATAAGCTGCAACTGGCTGATCGGGGCGAAGTCGGTCGGGCCGGTGTTGATCTTGATGCCCGGCAACAGGTTGGTCGTATGGAAATCCTTCAGGCCCGCAGCCTGTTTCATCACGTTTTCGCGCGTCAGGTTATCTCCGCACCGCTTCAGAACCTCCGCCATGGTCTGGGCGACGTTATAGCCGACCATGACACTGCCATCGAGGCGGTTACCTTCGGGGAAATGCTTCGTCAGGAAGTCGTCGAACGACTTCATTCCCGCATTGTCCTTCCACTGCGGATCGGACGAATCCATCAGGTAGGCGGCCGAAATGATGTCCTTCGACTGTTCGAAGCCGGCCGGCTTGATGACCGAGCCGATCGATGCCGAAACGTTGTTGAGGAAGTGGGTCGGCTTCCAGCCGATCTCGGCGATCTTCTTGATCGCCTGCGCCGCAAATTTCGGCGTGGTGATGTTCACGAACACATCGGCGCCGGAAGACTTCAGCTTGACGATGTGGTTGTCGATCGTCGGTTCGGCCAACTCATAGCTTTCCTGAGCGATGATCATGCTCTTGGCCTTGTCGCCAAGACCGTCGACCAGCCCCTTGAGGTAATCCTTGCCGTAATCGTCGTTCTGATAGAGTACGGCGATCTTGGCGTTGGGCATGTTCTTGAGAATGTACTTCGCGTAGATGCGGGTCTCGCTCTGGTAGTTGGGCTGCCAGCCCATCGTCCACGGGAAGTCCTTTGGGTCGTTCCATTTGGTGGCGCCGGTAGCGACGAACAGTTGCGGCACCTTCTTTGTGTTCATGTATTTGTGGATCGCCGAATTGGGCGGCGTGCCCAGCGAATTGAAGATGAGCAGGACTTCGTCGCTTTCGACCAGTTTGCGTGCCTGCTCGACGGTCTTCGGCGGGCTGTACGCATCGTCATAGCTGATGAAATTGATCTTGCGGCCGTTGATGCCCCCGGCCTCGTTGATCATCTTGAAATAAGCCGCCTCGGTCTTGCCGATCACGCCATAAGCGGAAGCGGGTCCGCTATAGGGCATAATGTTGCCGATCTTGATTTCCTTGTCGGTGGCGCCGGTGTCGTATTTCTTTTGTGCGAGCGCGGCACTACCGGTCGCTGCAAAAACAGCAAGTGCTGCGGACGCAATGACAAATTTGTTGGCGAGGACAGACATTTGTTTTCTCCCTTGGCGGTGTGTGTCGCCTGATTTGCAGGCTGGAGCTTCTCTTGACCGGAAGCTTCCTGTTTGACGGCATTGAATACCATTTGGCTGCCCTCAGCAATGAAGGCACCCTGCGACATTCGTTGCAGGGTGCCTTTGTTCAGTGCAGCATTGAGGGGCGTCAGCCGCCGACGTCGGCGCTGATGACTTCGCCGAAGCGGTGCCAGGTATCGCCCTTGAAGCTTATGAGCTGAAGTTGCGACAGCGGCGCAAAATCGGTGGCGCTGGTGTTGATCAAGACGCCGGGCAGAAGGCCGCCAAGCTCAAGATTCTTGAGGCTGGCCGCCTGTTTCATCACGTTGGCGCGCGTCAGGTCGTTGCCGCATTGTTTCAGCACCTGGACCATGGTTTGCGCCACGGTGTAGCCGTACATGACTGAGGCATCCGCGCGATTGGCTTCCGGGAAATACTTGTCCAGGAATGCGTTCCAGCCCTTCATGCCGGCATCGTCTTTCCACTGCGGATCGGTCGGATCCTTGAGGTATTGCGACGAAATAATGCCTTGTGCATTCTGAAAGCCGGCCGGTTTGATCACGCTGCCGATGGAGGCGGATACGTTGTTGAGGAAGTGGGTCGGCTTCCACTCGATCTCCCCCATCTTCTTGATGGCTTGCGCTGCGAACTTCGGCGTCGAGATGTTGACAAACACGTCGGCGCCCGACGCCTTAAGTTTTACGATATGAGAATCGATGGTCGGTTCCGACAGCTCGTAGCTTTCCTGGGCGACGATCATGGTTTTGGCCTTGGCGCCGAGTCCATCCAGTAAACCTTGCAGGTAGTCCTTGCCGTAGTCGTCGTTCTGGAAAAGCACGGCGATCTTGGCATTGGGCATGTTCTTCAGGATGTACTTCGCGTAGATGCGAGTTTCGCTCTGGTAATTGGGTTGCCAGCCCATGGTCCAGGGAAAGTCTTTCGGATCATTCCACTGGGTCG
>JAFEFK010000333.1 GCA_018240625.1 Pseudomonadota bacterium | reverse complement strand
GGAACAAGACCTGTCGTGCCGCGTCTCTCAGACTTGAACTGCCGGCGAGACTCCGCAGGGCCGTCGACAGCCGTCAAGGCTTATCGGATTTGGGCCGCGAGACGATTTCGATCATCTTCGCTTCATCGTCGTCCGGCGCATAAGCAGCGGCCTTGTCGTAGACCTTAACCGCAGCACGCCCCATCGTAACTTCGGAAAGCAATTTTTCGGCCAGCGCAACCGCATAGATCGCATCTTTGCGCCGAAGCGCTGCGGTAAACGACGCGCCCGCGAAATCGCGCGCGACCATGCGCTTCGAATGCCGGATCACCTGCGGGCTTGCGACCGCGCCGGTCGCCATCGCCTCAGCGACCAGTTTCATGTCGAGCCCCGCCTGCTCGGCAATCGCCAACCCTTCCGCGAGACTCGCGATCTGCTCGGCCCCCATCAAATTGTTGATCAGCTTGTAGACGGTGCCGGTACCAACAGCGCCGAAATGACGGATTCCTGCGCTGATCGGCGTCAGGAACGGCTCGGCGCGTTTCAATGCCGCGGCGTCGGCGCCGACAAGCAACGTGAGTTTCCCCTCCGCTGCGGCTTGTGGCAAACCCGTGACCGGGCAATCGATGTAGATCAGGCCACGCTCGCGCAAGTCACGCGCCATGTCGAGCGCGTGCTGATGCGACACCGTCGAACATTCGATCGCCAGCGTCCCCGCCTGCGCGGTCTCGACCGCGCCATCCTTGCCGAGCCACACCGCGCTGGACGCTTAATCATCGGCAACCATCGTGACAATGGCATCGGCGCCAAAAGCGGCATCCGCCGGGGAGTTGGCCCAACGCGCGCCGCGCGCAAGCAGAGCATCGGCCTTGGCCTTGCTGCGATTCCAGACCGCGACGTCAAAGCCCGCGTCCAGATAGCGGCCCGCCATCCCGTGCCCCATTCGTCCGAGGCCGATGAATCCAATACTCGCCATTTGCTACATCCAGAGTTTGTCTAGTCGACGTCTTCGATCGCACCCGGCGATGTGCCGAACGCCTTCTGCGCCAGCGTCGCCGCCATGAATTCATCGAGATCGCCGTCGAGCACCCCCGATGTGTCCGACGTCTGCACGCCCGTGCGGAGGTCCTTCACCATCTGATAGGGCTGCAGAACGTAGGATCGAATCTGATGACCCCAGCCGATATCGGTCTTGGCGGCCTGATCGGCGGCGGCCTGCTCCTCGCGCTTCTTCAGTTCGATCTCGTACAATCGTGCGCGAAGCATGTCCCACGCCTGCGCCCTGTTCTTGTGTTGCGAACGCCCGGCCTGACACACCACCGCGACACCCGTAGGAATATGCGTGAGACGCACTGCGGACTCGGTCTTGTTGACGTGCTGACCGCCGGCACCGCCCGAACGCATGGTGTCGGTGCGGACGTCGGATTCCTTAATGTCGATCTTAATGCTGTCGTCGACCACCGGAAAGATCGCAACGCTCGAGAACGACGTATGCCGCCGCGCGTTGGAATCGAACGGCGAAATTCTCACGAGACGATGCACGCCGCCTTCGGTCTTCAGCCAGCCATAGGCATTATGGCCGCTGACCTGAATGGTCGCAGACTTGATGCCGGCTTCTTCGCCCGGCGTCTCTTCCAGATACTCGATCTTGAAGCCGCGCTTCTCCGCCCAGCGCGTGTACATGCGCAGCAGCATCGCGGCCCAGTCCTGGCTCTCGGTACCGCCGGCGCCGGCATGGACCTCCAAATAGGAATTGAACCGATCCGCCTCGCCCGAGAGCAAGGCTTCGAGTTCACGGCGCGCGACTTCCTTCTTCAGATTCTTCAACGCGGCCTCGGCCTCACCGACCACCGCCTGATCGCCCTCGGCCTCGCCAAGTTCGATCATGCCGGTCTGGTCTTCCAGTTCGCGTTCGACCTTGCCGATGCCAACAAGCGAATCCTCAAGCGAGGTCCGCTCCTGCATCAGCTTCTGGGCTTTCTGGGGATCGTTCCAGAGATTGGGATCTTCAGCGAGCTTGTTCAGCTCCGCGAGGCGCGCAGTCGATGCATCGACGTCAAAGATGCCTCCTCAGCAGTCCGACAGACTGCTTGATCTCTTCAACTAACCGTTCGATTTCAGCGCGCATAGGTTCTCTGTCCGCAGCTCAAGGCCGCTGTTCAACGATGGCAGATGATGTAGCTGCGACCGCCGCAAAGCGCAATCGCGTTAGAGATGATCCCGACCCGAAGGGCCGCGCGAGCGCAAAGTGGAAACCGGTTTTCGGATAAGATCATGCTCAATCAAAAGGATTAAGGTCAGAATCTGATTCAACGCAATTGAATCAGCTCTAGTACAACCCGCCGGTGCCCGGCCGGAACAGGCTGCGGTCCGCATCGGGGGGCGCCTGCGGCTGGCGGCCGTCTGCGTCCGCCACGCCGATCACAGAATAATTGTCAGGCGGCGCCGTCCCGGGCTTGAAGGCTTCGAGGATGGTCTTGCCGGTATCGCCCGGTCCGGCGCGCATGCCTGTTTTGGAATCGACGCGCACCAGTTTGATTCCGGCAGGAATGCGGAACTGAGCTGCGGGCTTGTCGGCAAGCGCAAGATTCATGAAGCTGCGCGCAATCGGCGCAGCCAGATGTCCGCCGGTCGCTGTGCGGCCAAGGTTGCGCGGCTTGTCGTATCCCATATAGACGCCGATCACGAGATCGGGCGAGAATCCCACGAACCAGGCATCTTTCTGATCGTTGGTGGTTCCGGTCTTACCCGCCATCGGCCTGCCGAATCCAGAGAATGCCGGCGCCGCGGTGCCGGCCTGCACGACGCCCTCGAGCATCGACGTGATCTGATAGGCGGTCATCGAATCCAGCACCTGCTCGCGGCGATCGACCAATTGCGGCTCGGGCTGGTTTTTCCAGCCGCCGGGCGCATCGCACCCACGGCATTCCCGCTGGTCGTGCTTGTAGATGGTGTGACCGTAACGATCCTGAATGCGGTCGATCAGGGTCGGCTTCACGCGGCGGCCGCCATTGTCGAACATCGAATACGCGGTGACCATGCGCATCACGGTTGTTTCGCCCGCGCCGAGCGCGTAGGACAGGTAGTTCGGCAGTTCGTCATAGACGCCGAAGCGCTTGGCGTATTCGCCGATCAACGGCATGCCGATGTCCTGCGCCAGCCGGACCGTCACGGTGTTGAGCGACAGCCGCAACGCATTCCGGAGCGTTTGCGGCCCGTAGTATTTTTCCTTTGAGTAGTTTTCGGGACGCCAGACGCCGGAGCCCTGCCCCTGATCGATCTCGATTGGCGCATCGACCACAACAGTCGATGGCGTATAGCCGTTGTCGAGCGCCGACGAATACACGATCGGCTTGAACGAAGAGCCCGGCTGCCGATAGGCCTGCGTCGCGCGATTGAACTGGCTCTGGTCGAACGAGAAGCCGCCGACCATCGCCAGCACGCGGCCCGTCCACGGATCCATCGCGACCATCGCGCCGGACACCTCGGGCAACTGCCGTAACCGATATTGGCCATCGACCGGCTTGCCATCCTTGCCGATCAGCGGATCGGCATAGATCACATCGCCCGGCGACAGCACCTGCGAAACCGCCGTTGGTGTTTTGCCGCGAGCGGGACCCGCGGCCGCTTTGGCCCACTTCACGCCATCGAGCGCGATCAGTCCCGTCTGCCGCTCCTTGCTCACAGCACCGCCAAGCTCGCGTCCGGGCTGAAAGCCGATGCGCGCGGACTGGTCATTCGATTCCAGAACCACCGCCATCCGCCATGGTGCAATGTCAGCCAGCGATTTGACGTCCGCGAGCTTGACGCCCCAGTCGCCCGAGATATCGAGTTTGCTCATCGCGCCCCGCCAGCCCTGCGCTTCGTCGTAAGTGACGAGGCCGTTGGCCATGGTCTTGCGCGCCATCACCTGCAACTTCGGGTCGAGTGTCGTCCGTACCGACAAACCACCTTCGTAGAGCTTCTTTTCGCCGTAACGCTCGAACAGGTCGCGCCGGACTTCCTCGGCAAAATACTCGCCGGCGAAAGTGTGAGCTCCGTTGGCGCGATTGGTCACGATCAGCGGATCCTTGCGCGCCTTGTCGGCGTCGGCCTGCTTGATCCAGCCGTTTTCCAGCAACCGGTCGATGACGTAGTTGCGCCGCTCGATCGCGCGGTCGTGGTTCTTGACCGGATGCAGCGTCGACGGCGCCTTCGGCAGCGCCGCCAGATAGGCCGCCTCGGCGACGGTCAGCTCATTGACCGACTTGTCGAAGTACACCAGCGACGCCGCCGCGATGCCGTAGGCGCCAAGACCGAGATAGATTTCGTTGAGATACAATTCGAGGATCTTGTCCTTCGAGTAGGCGCGCTCGATCCGCATCGCCAGCAAGGCTTCCTTGATCTTGCGGGTGAAGGACACCTCATTGGTCAGCAGGAAATTCTTGGCGACCTGTTGGGTGATCGTGGAGGCGCCCTGCGGCCGCTTATTGGACCCGAAATTCTGGGCATACAGCAGCGCCGCGCGGGCCATACCCGAATAGTCGATGCCGCCGTGTTCGTAGAAATTCTTGTCTTCGGCCGCGAGGAACGCGTTGATCACCAGTTTCGGCACCGCCTGGATAGGCAGATAGAGCCGGCGTTCCTTGGAATACTCGCCCAGCAGCGAACCATCCGACGCGTGGACACGCGTCATGACCGGCGGTTCATAATCCTGAAGCTGCGAATAGTCCGGCAAGTCCTTGGAAAAATGCCAGATCAATCCCGCCGCCGCTGCAACGCCGACCAGAAACACGATGGTTCCCGCTGCAAACAGAAAGCCCATGAACCGCAGCAGCAAGCGCATTATCGAGTATCCGTTTCATTCTCTGCGCCGCGAGATCTGGCAGTTCGCTCGCGGACCGTATCGTCTCGCCGAAACCATCCGCCGGGCGGGAACCCCAGTCTGACCGATTCAGCGAACCTACGACAACTTTTCTATAGAGCGGGCGCTGTGGCCAAACTAGGGCTTCGGCCTCTCGCGCCAAGCCTTTTTCAGTTGGCCGGCTTCAGTTAGCCGGCGCGGCCGAAACCACCCTTTTCGCAAGAAAGACTTCAACAGCCTTGGCAACCGAGCCGACCGTCTTCGACCGCCAGCCTTCCGATGTCAGTTGGTGAAGATCGGCCTTGTTCGAAACGTAGCCGAGTTCGACCAATACCGACGGGACGTCCGGCGCCTTGAGCACCCTAAACCCGGCCGATTTCAAGGGACGCTTATGCATCCGGGCGGTGGTTTTCATCTCGGTCATCAGCAGCCGGGCGAACCTGTTTGAAAAGGTGCGGGTTTCCCGCTGCGCAAGGTCGATCAAGATGTCCGCGACATCGGTTGGCTCTTCGGTCAGATTGACGCCACCGATCGCGTCCGCCTTGTTTTCGGACTCCGCGAGCCGCTCCGCCTCGGCATCCGACGCCTTGTCCGACAGCGTGTAGATCGTTGCTCCCTGCGCGTCGCCCTCGCGATGCGGCAGCGCGTCCGCATGAATCGACACGAACAGTGCCGCGTTGTTGTTTCGCGCGACGCGAACCCGGTCGGCCAGTGGAATGAAGGTGTCGTCCGTTCGCGTCATGATCACGCGAAATTTCCCGCCCTGTTCGATGCGATCGCGCAGCGCGAGCGCAAATGCCAGCACCAGATTTTTCTCCGCCTCGCCTGTCGACGCCTGCGTTCCGTTGTCGATGCCGCCATGGCCGGGATCGATCACGACCGCGGGACGCGCATCCGGCGCTGACGCGGCGGATGTCGTCGAACCAGTCACATCCGCGACGGCGGCCGGAGAATCAACTCCAGGCCGAAGGTCCGGACGGTCCGGTGCCGCCAGCGATCCGACAAAAGCCGTTCGGTCGACGGACTCCAACTCGACGACCAGCCGCGGCGGCTGGCCATTCGCAGCGTCGAGAACATACGCTTTATCGATCTTCGCCGGGCCTGTGAGGTCGAATACGATCCGCGAACCGCCGGGCATCACGAGCCCGTAGCGAAACGCCTTGATCAGGCCGCGACCGGCAGCGCCGACACCGGACGGAAGCTGGAAATTGACCTGCGGGGTATCGATGACGACCCGGTAGGGATCAGCTAGCAAAAAGGCGCGGACATCGATCTTCTTGTCGAGGTCAAGGATGAATCGGGTCTGTTTGCCGTCGCCGGCCAGCCGCACGTCGGAGGCGACTGGAAAATGACCTGCAACCGCAGGGCGAGCAGGTTCACTCTCTGCTGCGGCGGGCGGAGCAGCACCAAGAGAGGTCAGTGCCGCGGCGCATAGGAATGCAATCGCCAGCAAAACGATGTGATTTGTGCGGCTCGTCACCGAATCCAAGCCTCCGAGCTGCCCTCATACCGCAATAGGACCGCAGGGTTAACCGGAGCTTAAGCTCGCGAAGCTGAATAAGGCGGGGTGTTGCCGGCTGGCGACGCTTTGCTTCCTTCCCTTGCAAGCAGCGGCCAATCCACGTATGTAAGTGAGTGCTGACGGTTAAACTCCCGGTTGTGTCGCGTTAGCCTCCCGGTGCAGCGCAGGGCTTCAAACAACTTGAAGCTCCAGCGTTTTTCCGACCCCTCCACAGCCAGCGCAGCGCGCGGCCGATCAGGAGAGGCGGTTTCAGGCCCGAGCGGTGTCCGGTCCCAGGTTACGATTCTGCGCCAGGGGCGGCCTAGACACTTCATGACCGATTGTCTCGGCCCTGTTGTGGCCGCGAGATGCGATAACGGCAGGCGCTTTGGCGCCGCGCTGGTCCGGCAGCGACATATAAGGCGGTGCTTTTGCCGCCAACCTGTTCAGACGGGCCGACGCTTGATGCGCCAGACTGTAAAGCCGACCAATCTCCTCGCAAGGATCGCGCCGACGCGAAGCGAAAGCTTCGCCCGTCGCACTGCGCCGGGAGCGGGTTCGGCTGGGCGCCCCGGGTTGCGTTTCGGCCTTCCCCTCACCCCCGAATCAGGTGGACCGTCGCGTCACCCGGCCGCGCGAAATGCGTGCGCCGTCCGACGCGCCCTCCGCCGCCATGAGCTCCAAAATGCCCAACAAAATGTTGATCGATGCCACCCACCCGGAAGAGACACGGGTCGTCGTGGTCCGCGGCAACCGCGTCGAGGAATTTGATTTCGAGTCCGCCCAGCGCAAGCAACTGCGCGGCAACATCTACCTCGCCAAGGTCACACGCGTCGAACCTTCGCTGCAAGCCGCATTCATCGAATACGGCGGAAACCGCCACGGTTTCCTCGCATTCAGCGAAATTCATCCCGACTACTACCAAATTCCACTCGCCGACCGTCAGGCGCTGATCGAAGCCG
>JAFEFK010000332.1 GCA_018240625.1 Pseudomonadota bacterium | reverse complement strand
GCAAAACCCTTCGCCGCGAACACCGGCGCGGTCAATCCGATCAGCCAGACCAGGATACTCAGGAGAAGGATACGGAAGATCAAAGCCAGCGCCAGACCGATCTGGCGCGCACGCTTCGCCTGCTGCGGAGGGATGCGCGAGACAATCACCGACAGGAAGATGACGTTATCGATGCCCAGCACGATTTCAAGCGCGGTCAGCGTCAGAAGCGCAGCCCACGCCTCGGGACTGGTAAGCAGTTCGATCATCAGTTCTCGAGCCTCAGACGACGGATCACGGCATCGCCGCATATGACGTAAAGAGCGATCGCGCAGAGCGCGGCCGTGACCGGCGTGCCCACATTGAAATCCTTCGCGATGGTGAGAATCGCCAGCGCCGCCCAGACGGCGATCAAGGTCAGATTGAGACCGCGCAGCCGCTTCACCCGCACCGGATGCAGAACGTTGAACGGCACGAAGGTCAACACAATGAGCGCGGCAATGCCGAGCGTCGACAATAACGGCGACAGGTGCAACAGAAACAGATAGAACGCCGCCGCATTCCAGAGTGCCGGAAAGCCGCGAAAGTGATTGTCCGCCGTCTTCATCCGGCGATCAGCGAAATAGAGCGCGCTCGAGATTACGATCCCGACGCCCAGCAACGGCGCGGCGACAGGCAACAGCAGACCGCTCGCGGCAATGGCGTAGGCTGGAACGAACACATAGGTCACGAAGTCGACCACCAGATCCAGCACCTCGCCCGACCAGTCCGGCTGAACCGCTTCGACATTGAGCCGCCGCGCGATCGGGCCGTCCAGAGCATCGATCACAAGCGCGAGACCGAGCCATGCGAACATCGCCGCCCAATGCTCCCGCACGGCCTCCAGCAGCGCGAGCAGCGCAATACCGGCCCCCAATGCCGTAAAAATGTGGACGGAAAACGCGGCGGCGCGCAACATCCGGGATGCGGGGACTGGATCCTGCCGGGTTGATTGGCTCATCGCCTCCCTTGCTATCAGGAATCGCGCCGATTTGCATACCGAACCTTGCGGCGTTCCGCCGCGCGGATCGGCCGGAACAAGATTGGCAGAAGCAAGCCAAACGAGTTGCACCTGTGGACTTGAAAATGCCGCGACGAATGCCGATTGTCGCTTCATGAATGAGACAGCAGAGCCGGATTCCACCTACGATTCCGCCGTTATCGGCGGCGGACCTGCCGGACTTGCGGCGGCCATTGCCCTGACCGAGGCAGGCGCGCGCACGGCACTGGTGGCTCGCCGGACGGCCTATGCCGACAATCGGACCACGGCGCTGCTTGGCGGCTCCGTGGATCTGCTGCGGCAGCTTGACATATGGCCTCGGTGCGAGAGCGAGGCCACCGCGTTACGTGTGATGCGGCTTGTCGACGATACCGGCCGCCTCATCCGGGCGCCGGAAGTCCGATTTTCAGCTGACGAGATCGGGCTCGAAGCCTTCGGATACAATATCGAGAATCGCGCATTGATGGCGGCGATGGAGTCGCGATCCGCCGAAATGGCGAACCTCACGCGGATCGATGACGAAGCGGATCACGTCACGCCAGAAGATGCCGCGATCGCTATCACGATGCGGCAGGGACAGACGTTGAACGCCCGCATCGTTGTCGGCGCCGACGGCCGGCATTCGCTTTGCCGCGAAGCCGCGGGTATCAGCGTCACGCGACGTGCGCTCGTTCAGGCCGCCCTCACCTTCAATGTCACGCATACCCGGCCGCACAACAATACCTCGACGGAATTTCATACGCCGCATGGTCCCTGCGTGTTCGTTCCGTTGCCGGGAGACCGGTCTAGCGTCGTGTGGGTTGCCTCTCCGAACGAGGCCGAGCGGCTGAAGGCGCTCAGCGACGACGATCTCTCCGCCGCCGCGGAGCGGCAGTCGCATTCGATCCTCGGACGGATGCGTGTCGCGCCTGGACGATATCTGTTTCCGCTCGCGATCGAACGACCGGCGCGTTTCGCAAACAATCGCATTGTTCTGGTCGGGGAAGCTGCCCATGTCCTGCCGCCGATCGGCGCACAGGGCCTGAACATGGGTCTACGCGATGCCGCGGATATCGCAGACATTGTCCGCAGCGCGCTATTATCTGGCGAGGATCCCGGTTTACCTCAGATTCTCAGCCGGTTTGATGCGGCGCGGCGCAGCGACGTACTCAGCCGGACGTTTGCAATCGATATGGCCAACCGGTCGCTGCTGAGCGATTTCCTGCCGATGCAAACGGCGCGCGCCCTCGGCCTGCATCTGATCGGCGCCATCGGACCGCTGCGGCGTCTTGCGATGCGTGAAGGACTGGCGCCGTCGTGGCGCCGTTCGCAGCCAGCGGTCAGTGAAACGGAATCTGGCCGGTCTTGAGCAGCCACATCGCGGTCGTCAGCGTCACCACGGACGCAAAAGTCCCGACCAGAACGGCGACCGAGGCCGGTTCGACCCAGCTATCGTATTGCCGCGCGATGACGAAGACGTTCAGCGCCGGCGGCAGCGATGCCATCAAGATCGCGGTCGCGGCCCATTCCGGCGTGAAGGGTCCAAGCAGCAGCAGCAGCGCGAACACGATCAGGGGATGCGCCAGCAGCTTGACGGCGATCACTCCCGGCACTTCCCAGGGCATCCGGCCGAGCGGCCGCAGCGCCACGGTCACGCCAAGCACGAACAGCGCCACCGGCGCGGCGGCGTTCTGAAGAAACAGCAGCGTATTGTTGAGTGCGACCGGCAGCGGAAGCTGCAAGGCGGCGACCAGTGCGCCGAGCACAGCGGCCATGATCAGCGGGTTCGATACGATCTGATTGACCACCCCGCCGAGGGTTTGCAGCAGCGGCCGCTTCTCGCCCGTCAGCGCAATCAGCAACGGCACGATGGAAAACAGGAAGATGCTGTCGCAGCAGAAAATCAGCGCGACCGGCGCCGCCGCCTTGGCGCCGATCACCGCGAAGGCGAGTCCCGGTCCCATATATCCGATATTGCCATAGCCGCCCGATAGTCCCGCCAGCGTCGCCTCGCGCAGCGACAACCGTCCCATCAGCCGGCCGACCGCCATGGCGAGCGCAAACGCGCAGACCGTCGCGGCCGTGGTGGCGATCAGAAATGGCGGGTTGTTCAGCTCGGCAAACGGGGTCTTCGACATGATCCCGAACAGCAGCGCCGGCAGCGAAACGTACAGCAGGAAGAAATTCATCCAGGCAAGCCCCGTTTCCGGGAGTGCCTTGACTTTGCCGCAAGCGAATCCAACGAAGATCAAGCCGAAATACGGCAGCGCCAGATTGAGAATATCGATCATTGCGAGAGGTCGTTTTCCGGGTTTCGCGGGCCTGATCGGGCGGCGCGATCATCGGGCCGGGACGGCCGGATTCACGGGTTTGCCTCTAGCATCGGCCACAATCCTGGTCTATTCGACGAGACATGATAAATGCGCGTACCGCCAAGTTTCAGATCGGGCAGATCGTTCGTCACCGGATTTTTTCATTCCGGGGGGTGATTTTCGATATCGATCCGGTCTTCAACAATACCGAAGAATGGTGGCTTGCGATCCCGGAAGATGTCCGGCCGCACAAAGATCAGCCCTTCTACCACCTGCTCGCTGAGAATGCGGATAGCGAATACGTGGCGTACGTCTCCGAGCAGAACCTCTTGCCCGATGAATCCGGCGAGCCGATCCGGCATTCGCAGGTGGCGGAAATTTTCGTCAAGGACAAGTCCGGCGGCTATCGCCCCCGCAATCCGTCGCTGAACTGAAGCCGGATATTCTCTGCTACCTTCAACAAAAAAGGCGCTCCGAAAGGAGCGCCTTTTTCCATGGTCGTGGTCTTGGAATTACTGCTTCGCGGCAGGCGCAGGCGTTCCCGCCGCCGGCTGGGTCGCCTCGAGCTTCGCGCGTGCTTCGGCAGCCCGCTTTTGCAGCTCTTCCTGCAACTTCTTCTGGGTTTCCTCGAAGACTTTCGGATCGGTCGGCGGACCGTCGTAGGCCTTGGCGAATTCAGCCAGCGGAAGTGGCAGCGTCAGCGGCGCACCGTTGGAATTGATCGCCTGAACGACCAGGTTCTGACCCTTCTTGAGATTGGCGATCATCTCCGGCGTCAAATCGTAATCGGACATACAGCCGTTGGCGAAGCAGATCACGTAGGGACTCTGCATCGGCGGATTGTTGTCGATGATAATGCGCGTTCCGTGCACAAGCTGCATGCCGAGCGGAAGCGTTACACGAAGGATCTTCTTCGGCTCGCCTTCGGGCTCAATGACAACAGCCGCGATGACAGGCTGGCCGGACTCGATCCGCCCGTCCTTGCCGGTGAAGCATACCTGCTTGGCCTTCGCATCCTGCCCCTTCAGGCAGAACTTGGTCCAGGGCGCATAGATCAATTGGACCTGCTGGTCGGCCGGCGCTGCCGCGGGAGCGGCCGGCGCCGCTGGAGCAGGCGCCGCGGCCTTGGGAGGCGCGGCCTTCTTGGCTTTTGACGCGGGTGGCTGCTGAGCGAGAGCATCCGTCATAAAAGGAGCCGCCGTCAGCATCACTGCGGCGAACAGGGCAAAAGCCCGTCCACGCGGCAGCGCCG
>JAFEFK010000331.1 GCA_018240625.1 Pseudomonadota bacterium | reverse complement strand
GAAATTCATCAACGCCGAACCCGATATCGTTCTTTCCACATTGCTCTTTAGCGCCTTCTATATTTGGTGGCGCGGAACTACGGAAAGCCAGATGACGGCTGCTCGATGGGTCTGCGTCACCATCTTGATCGCGCTTTCCGGTCTGACAAAAGGGCCGCAGCCAGTAGCTTATTTCTCTCTCGGAGTCGGCGCATACATTCTTCTGAAACAACGCAATCAAATCCCGGCTTTTTTTGTCGCTAACTTATGCGCCGGCCTGATCATTCTGGGCTGGTACGTGATGGTTTATCAACCAGGCGATATTCAACTGTGGGAAAACCATTCGCGGTTGATTAATTCGACCCAGGGGCTTGAGACGGTCTTAGGGCATCTAAACTTTGCGATAAGGCTATTCATCGAATTTCTGCCGGGACCTATTTTGATAGGGCCCGCGCTTGTAATTGCAGTCCGTGGCTGGCGCGGCTCCAAACACGACCTGTTACTTGCAGTGGTCCTGTATTCTTTGCTTTGTACGGTCGTACTCTTGTTTTGGCCCGGCAAAATCACTGCCCGCTATGCGATGCCGGGGACCATGGCGTTGGCTTTGGTTTGCGGGCTGATGTTCGAACGGTTGCGTGATAGCCGACGCAAAGTCGTGATATCGGCGCTATTCGTCACGTACCTGATTTTCGGAGGACTGCTGGTTAGGGCGTGGATCGTCATGCCGTTATTTCCGCATCTATTCCGACAAGAACTGAAGGCTGGAGCGACGATCACGGATACGCTCCAAAAAAAGCAGGAGCCTTTCTACGTGATTCAGGAAACAACGAATTACAACATGCTGGTGAACGTGAAGCAGCCGATCCATGCTGTCCTAATCGACGATTTGGCAAAGCTTAAGACACCCGCAATTGCGGCGGTATTGCCAGCCGAGGAGATATTGCTACATGAAAAAAACTCGGAACTGCGGTTAGCAGACATTACGAGCGTCGCTATTGGGAAGTATCTCTACAAGATCATAGAGATTAATCCGCCTCGATCCGAGGGGACCGGGCCCGCTTCATAGATCCGACGTCGTCGCGATGCGTCGTCCAGTTGCAGCCCAACTCGCCGTCGTCGGCCCTCCGTCCGATCGCCGGCCGATCTATCGTCTCCTCTCGCGTGCTGGCACAGAGGTGAAGCCGAGGCTATTTTTAATGGTCGGCTGAATCCCGGAAAGAAAGACGTGTTTATTGACCGAGCCAGACCGTTGGTGCCTGCAAGGCGACCTGGGAGGCGCGGGTTTCGACTTCGGCCTGCGTGATCGAGCTAACCGGATGGTCGATGACGATCGGGATCAGGCCCTGCATGCCAATCGCCGTGCGGGTGAGCACGGTCTCACGTTCGAACTCGGTCGTGATAATGGCCGCCGCCGGGATACCCAATTTTTCAAGAGCAACGGAATCGCGAATACAGCATGAGCAGCAGGATCCGCAATCGCCGATCGCGGTCAGAACCAGATCATTGTTCGCGGCAATCTCGGCGATCAGTTCCGGTGCCGCATCCTTCGAGAAGGAGCCCTTGACGTAGTAGTTCACCTTCGCGAACTTCACACTCTTCTCGAGAGCGGCCGTGGAGGTGCGCAGGATCTTGTTGGCATTCCACTTCGAATTATCGAGAATCGCCAGACGCAGACCGTCCAGCTTCTTCGGGCGAGCGGAGATCGGCGTGTTTGCGGACTCAACGACGCCGCGGGGATCGAACACGAGAACCGAATTGGAGTCTGAGACCTTCATCAACATTTCAATTTCCTCCTTCTTAGAGCGCGCATGCGCCATCGGCGCATCCATCGTCCGCAGGACCGGCAGCGGGATTGATTGGCTTCAGAACGGGAGTGCTCATGTGACCCCAACCCGGAATGAACGCCGAGAAACGTCCGGCATGCCCGCCCATGATGAAGAGGTGGATATTATCGGCTGAAGGCACGATCGGAATGCGGCTGTCCGGGTCCCGCTTTAGCCACTTGGGCAGATTGCGGTTGTAGACCTTGCCGTAACGGTGGTCACGCGAGATCTCCCGAAAGGCATTGCCCGAGTTCATCCAGAGATAATGTCGGATGTCCGAACGCGTCCAGCCGGCCTTGGCGATGGTCTTGGCGTGTTCGAGACCCAGGACCACGGTGCAATGTCCACCCAGCACCGCGGAGTTGGAGGCGACGGTGCTCATCGCCGAACACATCGTATCCAGAATGCCTTCGGGGTCGTTGCACTGATGGTCGGTAACGCTGTGGGGCGCTTCGGCTGCGATCGCGAAGACGGTCGAATCCATTGGGCCATAGCCATGCTCGACATGATACGGAGCGAACGGACTATCGCGTTCGTTCTCCGCGACGCAGTAGGTATATTTGCCGGGATGGCCCAGCGTGCTCTTGTCGAAGTCCGGCGGCCAACCGCCACCGACGTTCAGCATAATCAGACGAGCGGCCCGTCCGATCGTCGCATTGGCGCGATTGCCCGACCCGAAAGCGTTCGGACCGCCGTTCATGCCGACCTCGGCCGCGATCGGTCCGTTGACAATGATGAGCGGCGAAGCAACGTGCGTGGTCGCCTGGACGCCATTCAGATTGAACGCGCGATCGGTCAAGGCCAGCATGGCAGCGCGGACGATGGGAGCGTATTCCGGACGGCAGCCGGCCATCACCATGTTGATCGCAAGGATTTCGCGGGTCAGCGCGCCCCAGCGCGGCGCGACCTTGCACTCGACGAACTGCGGGTTGCCACCGAGCACAGCTACGATCGCGTCTACTTTATCCTGAGTGGGAGGGACGACGGGAAGGCCGTCTGACCACCCGCGTTCGTAGTAGAGTTCGATAAGATCCGTGCCCAGCGGAACGCTTTCAACAGCAGCGGTTGTACCGACCTGTTCCAATGCCTCAAGTGCCATGTTCTCGCTCCGGCTATTCAATCCGGAGCCACCCTAGGCGCAATCCCTTATATGCCAAGGAAATCCTGATAGCCAGGATTGATACGATAAGCGCATAAATAGTGTCAGGACTTGTGCCAGGTCGTCCGGACGAGCGACATCAGACCGGTCGCGGCCGGCGAGGGCTCCCTTTCCTTCAAGATGATGATGCCGAGATCGCGGGCGAGGGGCCGTCCTCTCACCGGCACGGCGCTCAATTCCTTGCCGAGGAAGCTCGCGACTCCGCTTCGAGGAGCGATCGCAAGACCTGTACCCGCGCGGACGAATCCCAGCATCGTTGCAAATTGGGAGACCGTCACGACGTGGTTCAATGTGAGGCCGAGCAACGACGCAGCGCTGTCGATGACACGCCTGGTTCGGGAATCGCTCGGAAGGGAAACGAGCGGCGCATCCTTGAGATCGGAAAGCGAGAGACTTCTTTTCCCTGATAGCGGGTGGCTGCGCGGAAGCACCACCGTGAACTCCTCCTTGCCGAGCGGAGTCGAAAGGAACGGATCAGGCAGATCGTCGAGATAGGTGATGCCGAAGTCGGCGGCGCCGCTGCGCACGTCCTCGATAACGGTACCGTGCACTCCGTCGCGGACGTGCAGCTCGATGCCCGGATAAGTCAGGCGATATTTCGCCAGCAGCCTGGGCAGCTTGCCATTTGCGACGGACATAATGCTGGAGACGAAGATTTGGCCTCGGCGCTGATCCGAAAGCTCGCGCATGCTATGAAGAGTGATCCTGAGGTCGTTGAGCATGCGGGCTGCGACACCGACGAATTCCTTCCCCGCGGCTGTGATCTGGACCGACCGCGTGCTGCGGTCGAACAGCTTGACGCCCAGCACCTCTTCCACATGCTTGAGCGTGCGGGTCACTACAGGCTGCGATGTCTTCAGCGAAGCCGCGGTGGCGATGAAGCTTTCATACTTGGCCAGCGCCAGGACCGTCTCGAGTTGACGGGAGGTCAGATCGGGCAAATCGGAG
>JAFEFK010000330.1 GCA_018240625.1 Pseudomonadota bacterium | reverse complement strand
GGCTTTTTTCTCGGCTTTCTCGGCCTCGCGGACCTGTCGGGCCTTTTCGCGCGCTGCCGCCTGAGCTGCGCGCTCGGCCTGCCGTTGCTTTACAGCCGGATCGTCCGGACCGGGCTGCGAGCGAAACTTGTCGAGAATATTTTTCCGGGCGTCGAGCGCCGCCTTTTGGCGATCAGCGAAACCGGGTTCCTTAAATCCACTCATCTAGCGAGGCCTGTCTTTCATCCCTGGTCATAACTGCGAGGGCTTATAGCAGGTTCGCACTCGCATGCGCTGCCAAAAATGCGGTCTCGTGCGTTTTCCTATCGGTCTCTTTGGCGCACGAAGTGGGAGGATTTGCGGTGCTGCCCGATCGGTTGAGGTTTTCGTGGCATCGGCAGGACGGTCAGCGGCCTCGTGGCGTCGATTTCGCATAACTACCTGCGAAAAAGGCATGCGCATGTTAGAGTAGGACCGCTAGCCGGCGTGCGACCTCTTTCGTCTTGAGGCGCGATTTGGCTTGTGCTTTTGGCGCGGCGCCTGCCGCTTAAGCTGCTGCGGCACGGGCTTCGCCTCTGGTTCCGCAGCCGGTTGCGCGGTGCTGGCAAACGATTGACGCAACGTTTCCAGTCTCGCGTTCAGCGCCGCGACCTGATCGGACGATGCCTTGAGCGCCGCGGCCTGTGATGCCACCGTATCCTGCAGCACCTGCAACTGATCGATGGCCTGCTGCTGCGAGTCGTTCAGCGCTCGCGTGGTCCGGACCAGTTCGTCAAGCACCGGATTTTTCGGCGGGGAGCTCACGGCCGTCTTGGTTGGCTGTTGGATTGGCGCGCCTTGGGTGCCCATCCGCCAGAGAACGATCCCGCCGGTCACCAGAATCGCAGCCGTGGCGATAAGCAGAAGCTGGCTGCGGAGCGGCCGCGTTGACGTGGCTCCGCGGCTGTTCGGCTCAGAAGGAAGGGCATCGACCATGCGCGTTCAATCCGGTTGACCTGAAGATGGTTCCCTGCGCGAGCAGGCAATATGAAGGAAAAGCCGTTTGACAGGCGGTCGGCTCAACGACAACGGCGAACTGGTCCTCAGGTTCTTTCGCGATCCGCTGATTGAACATCGCTGACTCCGATTCAGGAGTGCTTAGACGAAGAAATTGGAAGGTACGGAGGGGAGGCGGGTGTCCCGCTCGTCCTTGCGATCGGATTTCTGCGCGCGCAGGTGCCGGTTGAGAAGTTCGCTGGCACGCGTGTTATAGGGATCGCCGCTAATGAAGCTCTTGTCGAACATTTTGCGGTAACCGGCGTCGGCGGGCAGCCCTTCCGTAAACTGGCCGGGAGAGATCGAGCCCGTGAATTTTGGCACGAGCTGCTTTCCTTTCCCGGTCCAGGTAAAGCTGAACGAGAGGTCAATCGTCCACAACGAGTGACCGAGGACCTGCGGCTCACTGAAGTTGCGAGTGTCTTCAACCGCCAACGCGCAGCAGATTTCGCGCTTGTCGGAGATGCGACTCAAGAAGTTGTCGGCGTTGGTTGCGCGGTTACCGATGAGGGCTGGCACGCGGATACCTGGCGCGTCGCCGGTGTCGAGCTCGATCACCCCGCGCGAGCGAAAATATGTGAACCTCAGGGCCGCAGGCTTGCTCCACGGTCGAGCCTCGATCGGGTCGGACTGGTGGCTGTCGGTGAATACCGGTTCGTTGTCGCGGGTATCGAAAGCGGTGACCACCACCGAGCCCGCATTGGAGCGCACGCCGGCGTACTCGACGACGCATTCGCGCGCCTTTAGTGCCTGGGCGAACCCGAATGACCAGTCGCGGCGGTCGAGGTTTTCGAAGCTGATTTGGCCGACCGTGATTTTAGCGTTGGCGACGATTGCCGCCGACACCTTACCTTCCGGGTCGAGAAAACTGACGGAGGTGTCGACGAATTTGCCGTCGAGGGTCAAGCGGCTCGAGGGAACGGTAAGGTTGTCGACCTTAATCGCCACGTTTGACCAGTCCAATGGGGCCGGCAGAAAGCTCAGCTTGATCATTGAGAAGACGCCTCCCGGCGCTGATCTAGAATACGCGCGCGCTCTTGCGGAAATTTTCGCCGCGGATGCGGCGCTGCAGCTCGAGCATGTCGTTGTCCAGGCGGACAATGGTCATCTTCCCGACGATGTTGTCGGCGGTCAGCTCGTAGGTTCGGTTGACGATGTCGCGAGCGCGTTTGTAAGCGAGAACCGCCGCGGCGGTCGTATTGCCATAAAGACGTTGGCTGATCTCGCTCTCGTCGATCGCGGCGGCATCGATGGCGACCAGCGCGCGCTGGATGCGCGCTACGGAGTCGCCGCGGGAGCCGGGCGTCACATGCGCGGAATCCTTGACCGCACAATCCTGCAGGGCGCTGCAATCGCGAAACAGTTCAGAGGAAAGCATCGTTCTGCCTTCTCGGCCGCTTCGATAGAAACGCCGGAACGGGCGGCCTTTTCGCCCCGTGCGACGGAATCAAGATTTGCTGATTTTGCATCGTGTGACAAGAGCGGCTGCGTGTATCCGGTCACCTGTCTCGATCGTCCCTGGTC
>JAFEFK010000032.1 GCA_018240625.1 Pseudomonadota bacterium | reverse complement strand
CCTCACCCGGAGCCTTCGGCTCCGACCTCTCCCCGGCGGGGAGAGGTTAGAAAGGGCTGTACTCCGATTTGATCTCACCAATCCAAAAAGGACTAGCGTTCGCTTGCGTGCCGCGTCACGCGGCGAAATAAACCGGCGCTGCGATCCGGCCGCCCGCGAACGGCGGGCCGGATCGGGCGGCCTCGGCGGCGACATCGGCGATCCGTCCGTGCTCGCGCAGGAAATCGCGCCCGGCTGCGGTCAACCGCACCATCGTCTCGTGGCCGCGCGCATGCTCCCGCGTGGCGAAGCCGCGGTCCATCGCGTCTTCCCAGACTGTCAGGCGCGGACACGACGTGCGCCACACGTCGATGACATCGGCATGAGAGCGGGGCTCGCGTTCGATCCATTCCAGGAGATCGAGGATGAGAGGGTCGAGGGCATTCTGCATCCGAAATTTCCGTCTCGTTGTCATTGCGAGGAGCGAAGCGACGAAGCAATCCAGTTCTTTCCTGTCGCTTGCTGGATCGCTTCGCTCAGCGCAAAATTGGCGAGAGCCAAATTTTGTCGCGAGCTCGCAATGACGGTCAGATCGGTGTCAATGTCACCCGCAGACCATCCTTCGGTTTCGGAATCGGCCACATCTGCCAGTCCGGCGTGTAGCCGGGCGCAAGAGATACGTTGAGATTTTGCAGAAAATGCCGCGCGAAGCATTTCGCCTGCATGTAGGCAAAGTGCAGCCCGAGGCACATGTGCGCGCCGCCGCCGAACGGCACCCACGCGAAGCGATGACGGTTGCGCGACGCCTCGTCCGTGAAACGCAGCGGATCGAAGCTGTCGGGATCGGTCCAGATCTCCGGCATATGATGGGTATAAAGAGGATTGATCGACACCAGCGTACCCGCGGGGATGTTGTAGCCGCCAAATGCAAAATTGCGGGTCGCCCGGCGCGGGATCGACGGCACCGGCGGCCGCATCCGCATCGCTTCCTTGAAGGCCATCTCGGCGAGCGGCATGGCCTCTAACTTGTCGAACGTGACGGCTTCGTGGGT
>JAFEFK010000329.1 GCA_018240625.1 Pseudomonadota bacterium | reverse complement strand
TTTATATTTGCTAGTGGTCCTCTCTGTTTCTAACATTTGCAAGAGCGCCTGCACGAACGGGATGCAAATATTAGAAACGGACCGCTAGAATTTATCGTCGAATGCGGCGAAACGGTGGATTCATTCCCGTTACGCGCTAATTGACTACACGCTGGAGTATCACGGACGCGTTGGTACCCCCGAATCCGAACGAATTCGACAGGGCCACATTGATTTCCCTTGCACGCGCCTTGCGAGGGACGAGATCGATTCCGGTCTCAACCGACGGATTATCGAGATTGATGGTTGGCGGCGCGACGTTGTCGCGAATCGCAAGAACGCTGAAAATCGCCTCAATCGCGCCGGCCGCGCCCAGCAGATGCCCCGTCGACGACTTGGTAGACGACATCGAAATCTTCGAGGCGGCGTTGCCGAGCAGGCGCTCGACAGCGCCCAGTTCGATTTCATCGCCAACTTGCGTCGATGTGCCGTGAGCGTTGATGTAATCCACATCGGACGCAGATAAGCCGGCGCGCTTTATCGCAGCGCTCATACTACGAAACGCACCATCACCGTCCGGCGACGGAGACGTGATGTGATAGGCATCACCCGACATGCCATAGCCCGTTACTTCGGCGTAAATTCTGGCGCCCCGCCGCAGAGCGTGCTCGTACTCCTCCAGCACGACAACGCCGGCCCCCTCGCCCATGACAAAGCCGTCACGATCCTTGTCGTAAGGCCGCGAGGCTTTTTCCGGGGTATCATTAAAGCCGGTGGACAGCGCGCGCGCCGCGCAGAAGCCCGCCATCCCGATGCGGCAGATCGGCGACTCCGCACCGCCAGCCACCATGACGTCGGCATCGCCAAGTGCGATCAAGCGGCTGGCATCGCCAATCGCGTGCGCGCCGGTCGAGCAGGCCGTGACGACCGCATGGTTCGGGCCTTTCAATCCGTGCTCGATAGAGACATACCCCGACGCGAGATTGATCAGACGTCCTGGAATGAAAAACGGGGAAATCTTGCGCGGCCCGCGCTCCTTCAAAAGGATCGCCGTATCGGCAATTCCGGAAAGACCGCCGATGCCGGAACCGATCATGGTTCCGGTAGCGCAACGATCTTCCTCCGTCACCGGATGCCAGTTGGCATCGTCCAGCGCCTGTTTCGCCGCGGCCATCCCGAAAAGGATGAAGTCGTCGACCTTGCGCTGGTCCTTCGGCTCCATCCACTGATCGGGATTGAAGGTTCCGTTGGTGCCATCGCCTCTCGGGACGACGCAGGCAATTCTGCTTGGAAGATCGGAAACATCGAACGTCTCGATCTGCTTCGCACCACTTTCGCCGTTGAGGATACGTTTCCAGGTGTAGTCCACGCCACAGCCGAGCGGCGACACCATGCCCAGACCTGTGACGACAACCCGTCTCATGTCCACAACTCCAGCCTAACGCCCCCTGTCATAACGAAAGCCGGTGGACCGCTAATTCACGGCCCTCCGGCTTCGCTTGCACTGCACCAGAGCGTCAGCTTTTCGCGTTCTTCTCAAGAAACTTGGTGGCATCGCCGACGGTCAGAATCGTTTCCGCAGCGTCGTCGGGAATCTCGCACCCGAACTCTTCTTCAAACGCCATGACGAGCTCGACCGTATCGAGGCTGTCGGCGCCAAGATCGTCAATGAAGCTCGCATTGTCGACGACCTTCTCGGGCTCGACACCAAGGTGTTCGACCACGATCTTCTTCACCCGCTCGCCAATCTCGCTCATTATTCAACCTCGTGCTTGTTCCATTGGACTCGACCACAAGACGATACGAGCCATCGTGGTGCGTCTACTCGTTAAAACCTGTCGCAGTCGCGTCTAGACCAGATACCGGCCCGGCCCGGCCAGACAACGACCTGACCAACGTCGGCAGGACCTACACCGCCAATATACAGGGTTTCAAAATCCTGCAATGGCGTTCTTTGCCCACTCAATCGTGGTCCGGTTATCACACATCGAAAGGCTTGGCCACAAGCCCCCGCAGACAGGTCAAAAACCGCTCAAATCATCGCCATTCCACCGTTGACATGAATGGTCTGGCCGGTGACGTAAGCCGCTTCGTTCGAACTCAGATACACCGCGGCAGCCGCAATATCTTCCGGCGTCCCGAGCCGGGCCGCCGGGACTTTCGTCAAAATCGCCTCGCGCTGCTTATCGTTCAGCACATCCGTCATCGGCGTCGCGATAAATCCGGGTGCAATGCAGTTGGCCGTGACATTCCGCTTGGCGTATTCTGCGCCCAGCGTCTTGATCATGCCGATCAACCCAGCCTTCGATGCGGTGTAGTTCCCCTGTCCCGGATTGCCGGTGACACCGACCACCGAAGTGATGGCAATGATGCGGCCGAAGCGCTTGCGCATCATCAATTTGGTCGCGGCGCGGGCCAGACGGAACGTCGCGGTGAGATTGATCCGGATCACATCGTCCCAATCTTCATCGCGCAATTGCACGAAAAGATTGTCGCGGGTGACGCCGGCGTTGGCGACGAGAATGTCGACCTGCCCCATCGCCTTCTCGGCGGCCGGCACCAGCGCCTCGACCTCGGCAGTGTCCGACAGATTGCAGGGCAACACATGGACGCGCTCGCCAAGTGTCCCCGCCAGCGCCTCCAGCACCTCGCGGCGGGTGCCGGAAATCGCAACCGTCGCACCTTGCCCATGCAGCGCCTTCGCGACGGCGCCGCCGATGCCGCCGGTTGCGCCGGTGACAAGCGCGGTCCTGCCGGTCAAATCGAACATATCGCCCCCCGTTGGAACATTCCCGAGTTAAAACGAAAATCGCAAATCCCGCCCCGTTTGCCGCAAGGAAATACCGCTCGTCAATAACCCTGGCCGTCTTCGGGCCGCAACGGTCTTCTTCGGCGGGAAACGAGCAAAATTTCTCCAGCGCCAGCATGGTGTGGATTCATCGTCAATTCAGGCCGCAAGCTCCTACCACCCTTAACCACATCCGTTCTGCTTCCATCGCGGGCATGGAAGGTGATTGCGATGTGTGCCCCTGAATCCTTTTTCCTGATTGTCTGCATCCTGATTGTCCTTGGGCTCGCCCTGTACAGCGTTCGCGCGTGGCTATTGCTCATGAACGAAGAGCGGAAAAACGCCTGTCCGCGATGCGGTCTGGCCATGGCGCTAAATAAATCGGCGCTGGACAAATCCGCGACGGCCGCAAGGCCGATCCGCCGATGCCTGCATTGCGAGGCGGTGGTCGACCCGCTCCAAAGGTCGGCCCACGGCTGGATCAACAGCACGCTCAGGCCGCCCGAATGAATTCGACCGAATGACCCATGGCAGGTCCTGCGGCGTCCGCACCTCGCTTGATCTAGCGCGCGGCTGCAAGCGCTTCCTTGGCCGATGCGATATCGTTCGGTCCGCCGACCGCGACTCTAACTGCGCCGGCGGCAACCGACATCTCCACACCGCCCCAACCCGACGCGCCTCCGATCTCGAAAAACCGCGTCACACCATGACCGGCCATATACGAAACGGACTCGCGCCAGCGCACGGTTCCCGTCACCTGTTCGACCAGCCGGCGGCGAATCTCGTCCGGGTCAGTGATCGGCGACGCCAGCACGTTGGATACGAGCGGCACGGCCGGCTTGTTGATTGTCACATCGGCGAGCGCCTTCGCCATAGCATCCGCAGCCGGTTGCATCAGCTTGCAGTGGAACGGCGCCGACACCGGCAGCAGCATCGCGCGCTTGGCGCCTCTGGTCTTGGCGATCTCGACCGCGCGATCGACCGCCGCCTTGTCGCCTGACACAACCACCTGCCCGCCGCCGTTGTCATTTGCGGCCTGGCAGACCTCGCCCTGCGCAGCCTCTTCGGCCACCGCCACCGCGGTTTCGTAATCGAGACCGAGCAGCGCGGCCATCGCGCCAACACCGACCGGCACGGCCTTCTGCATCGCAAGCCCGCGCGTCCGCAACAGACGTGCCGTATCGCTGACGCTGAGGCTGCCCGCGGCTGCCAGCGCTGAGTACTCGCCAAGCGAATGCCCGGCCACGAAGGCAGCATCGCGGGCCACCGAGAATCCGGCTTCGCTCTCCAATACCCGCAGCGTGGCGATCGAAACCGCCATCAACGCCGGCTGGGCGTTCTCAGTGAGTTGCAGGGTTTCGGGGGGGCCGTCCCAGATAATCGCGCTCAGTTTCTCGCCGAGCGCTGCGTCCACCTCGTCGAAAACGGCTTTTGCGGCGGGAAAGGCATCGGCCAGTGCCTTGCCCATGCCGACCGCCTGGGAACCCTGCCCGGGAAAAGTAAATGCCGCAGTCATTTGCGCCCCCTGAAATCTCGGGCGGTAAGACACCGCACAGCCCATGATGTCAAGACGCGCCGGCCCGACCCTGAAGCCCAGTTCTAAAAACCTGAGGCCGCCTGATTGCCGTCGACGGCTGCGCCCTCCCGTGCCCGCCTGACATTGCTGACGATTTCGCCGGGTCGATCGAGATCTGCAGACTTCGCGGTCGCGAGCCGCAGCACGGCCGCGTAGCTCGGCTGCACCTCCATCCGTCCGGCACGAGGACCGCGCGACAAGATACGATGGACGCGCGGAAGGTTGTAACAAGGCACGTAGAACAGCAGGTGATGCTCAAGGTGATAGTTCACATAATATGGCGCGATAAACAGTCGCTCCAGAAATCCCGCGCGCGTGGTCCGCGTGTTGCGTAGGGGATCGTTGCTGTCGGGAACGACGGCATGTTCCGCGATGTTGCGGATGCGCGTGATCACCATCATCCACGTCGCCAGCGGCAGCAGCCACAGCAACGGATAGGCCCACCACACGCCGGCCATCGCAAGCCCGGCGAAGAGCAGTCCGTTAACGGCAAACTGTGGGCCGAGCTTGGCCCAAAAGTGTGCCGCGCGGCGCGCGAGCGGCCATGACGGATCGCCAAGCGCATTCATGAATTGCGCCTTGCGCTGCTGATAGGCCGTCTGTCCGGTGATGTCGCGAACGAACTTGCGGCGATAGCTCGGCCGCGTGATCGGAAACGGTGCCGACAACACCAGATCGGGATCGTCCTCCTGCTGCGTGCGGGCGTGATGTTGCAGATGATAGCGGCGATAGGCGCGGGTTTCGGCGAACACCGGATAGGCACAGAACCACTGGCTCAGAAACATGTTTGTGCGATCGCCGCTGGCGAGTGCACCGTGCGCGCCGTCGTGCATCAGGATCGCAAGTCCGAGCTGTCGCGAGCCGACGATCGCCACGGCGAGCAGGAAGGTGAATGGATTGGGCCAGATCGCGACCAGCGCGATGGCACCGAAAATCAACGCCCAGGCGTGGACAATCATCCCGATACCCTTCCATGTCGCGCGGGTCCGAACCTCGATCAACTCCTGATCGGTCATCAAGTCGCGCGCACGGATTCGAAGCGCCGTCATGGAGATTCCTCCCTGTCATCGGGATTTGGCATGCTGGCAGGCGTGCTCGCATCGACAAACCGCAGATGCGCCGGTCCCGGCGCATCTGCCTGCGGTCCCAACAGCCTCAGCATCTCCGTCACAAGGTCAGCAGGTACTCGGCCCATGGCATGGCCCTCAAGCGTGACGCCGATCGCGATCGCCCAGAAGCGCCGGGCGCTGTCTGCCGGATCGAGACGCGACTGCCAGCCCCTTGCGATCATTTCCGCGGCGTAGGCGCGCAGACCCTCGGCATGAAGCCGCTCCACCGTCCGCTCCACCAGCGGTGTAAGATCCCGCCGGCGGCGGGTTA
>JAFEFK010000328.1 GCA_018240625.1 Pseudomonadota bacterium | reverse complement strand
GAAGCCGCGCGATCTGGCCCAGAACGAAACGAACCGCCGGCCGGCGCGCACGGCCTGCGCTTCAACCTGGCCGAGGACGTTCGGACATGACGCAGCCCAAGACTTCCCAAAACAAGACTTCCCAAAACAAGACTTCCCAAAATAGGAACGTCATCTGGATCATGTGCGACCAGTTGCGCTTCGATTATCTCGGCTGCGGCGGCCACCCGACGCTGAAAACACCGAACATCGACGCCACGGCGCAACGCGGCGTGCGCTTCACCAACGCCTACGTGCAATCGCCGATCTGCGGCCCGTCGCGGATGTCGTTCTACACCGGCCGCTACATGCGCTCGCACGGTTCGCACTGGAACGGCTGGCCGCTACGGGTGGGCGAGCCGACGCTCGGCGATCACCTCAAGAAGATCGGCGTGCGTAACGTGCTGGTCGGCAAGACCCACATGACGCCCGATCTCGAAGGCATGAAGATGCTCGGCATCGCGCCGGATTCGATCATCGGCGTGCATGTGGCGCAGTGCGGCTTCGAACCCTATGAGCGCGACGACGGCCTGCATCCCACCGGCAAGGCGCGCCCGAAATACGACAGCTATCTGCACCAGCGCGGCTACAACGCCGACAATCCCTGGGAGCATTTTGCCAATTCCGGCGCGGCTGACGACGGCACCTTGCAGAACGGCTGGCTCCTGACCCACGCCGACAAGGCGGCGCGGGTCGCGGAAGAGGATTCCGAGACGCCCTACATGACGCGACGGGCGATGGATTTCATCACCGAGGCCGAGAATGACGGCCGCCCGTGGTGCCTGCATCTGTCCTACATCAAGCCGCACTGGCCTTACATTGCGCCGGAGCCCTACGCCAGCATGTACAAAGCCGCCGACGTGCAGCCCGCGGTGCGTTCGGAAGCCGAGCGCACCAACGCGCATCCGGTGTTCGCGGCCTACATGGATATGCGCTACTCCAAGAACATGTCGCGCGACGAGGCGCGCGAGAAGGTGATCCCGACCTACATGGGCCTGATCAAGCAGATCGACGACCAGATGGGCGTGCTGATGCGCTTTCTTGCGGAGCGTGGCCTGCTCGACACCACCATGATCGTGTTCACGTCCGATCACGGCGATTATCTCGGCGATCACTGGATGGGCGAGAAGGATCTGTTTCACGATGCGTCGGCCAAAATCCCGCTGATCGTGATCGACCCGTCGCCGCAAGCAGACGCCACGCGCGGCACGGTGAGCGAGGCGCTGGTGGAAGCGATCGATCTGGCGCCGACCTTCATCGATTATTGCGGCGGCACGCCGCCCGACCACATCCTCGAAGGACGCTCGCTGCTGCCGCTGTTGCACGGCGAAAAACCTGCCGGCTGGCGCAAGGTGGTGTTCTCCGAATACGACTATGCGATGCAGGACGTGCGGCTCAAACTCAATCAGCCGATCGAGCAGTGCAGGCTGTTCATGGTGTTCGACGGGCGCTGGAAATACATCCACGCCTCCGGCTTCCGCCCGATGCTGTACGATCTCGACACCGATCCGCAGGAATTGGCCGATCGCGGCGCGGACGCCTCATGCACTGAGGTGATCGCGCGGATGCAGGCCATCCTGTTCGACTGGGCGCTGCATCCGAAGATGCACATCACCACGCCGAACGCCAAAATCGCGGCCTATGCGGACCAGCAGTTGCAGGTGAAGAACGGCGTGCTGATCGGCATCTGGGACGAGGCGGAGCTGGCCGCCATCCGCGCGAAGATCGGGATGACGGTCACGCCTTAAGACTCGTCCTGCGGCGTTGCCCGACGCCCGGTCACCCATCTCCTTGTGAAAGGAGCGATGGCCGGATCAAGTCCGGGCATGACGGAGAGAACGCGCGGCTCTCAATTCTCAGCGGTTCTCAATTCTCAATTCCCGGCGGCCTGGACAAGCTTTTGCAGCGCGGAGCGGGTTGGCGCGAAGAACGTCGTACCGGTCTGCGGGGCCGAGACATCGAGCAGGCGGTCGTATGCTCCCGGCGGGTCGCCGATGTACATGCGTTGCAGCATCTTCTCGATCACCCAGAGATACCGGGAGTAACCGATGAAATAGGTGCCGAATTCCCCACGTCCTGCCCGGCCGAAGGGCATGTTGTCGCGCAGGATGTCGAATTCGTTTCCATCCGCGTCGACGATGGTGGCCAGCGATTTGTGCGATTTGCGAGGCGCGTCGTCGTCATCGATTTCGATATTGTCGATCTTGGTGCGGCCGATGATCTTCTCCTGGAGGGGCGTCGGTATCCGCTGCCATGCGCCGAGATCGTGCAGATATTTTTGAACGACGACGTAGCTGCCGCCGGCAAAATCGGCGTCTTCCTCCCCGACGAGCGCCGATGCGGGCAGATCGAGGCCGGTGGGGTTGGCCGTGCCGTCGACAAAACCGAGCAGGTCACGCGCATCGAAATAGCGAAAGCCTGACACTTCGTCGATCACGGTCACGCCGGCTCCGAGACTGTCGAGCAGAATCCGTTCAAACTCAAAGCACAGGTCGGGCCGTTCGGATCGGATATGGAAGAGAAGGTCGCCCGGCGTTGACGGCGCGGCATGAGCCGGTCCCTTGATCGGCTCGAACCGCTTCAACTCCTTCGGCCGTGTGTCTTTATCGACACGATCCCAGAGATCGCTGCCGATTCCGGCAATGCACGACAGGCGGCCCGAAAGGTCACGAAAGCCGACAGTCTTGACGAGATCGTCCAGCCCGTCGAGCACGGAGAAGACTTTTGCGAGAGCGCCCCGGTCGTCCGCAACGGTGACCACGAGAAAGATCGCTGCTGACGACAGCGGTGCATCGATGCTCTGCGCATCGATCGGCACTCTGTCCCAATTCTTCCCTGACATTCCGGATTCTCCGCCCGGAACTTATTCCAGAGGGCGCGCGATCTCAACGGAATCTTTGCGCGCCGGGTGTCCGGCCACGATCCCGCGACTCGCCGATGCTGTTCTCGTCAATTCTTGATCTTGTATCCGGTCGATTTCACCACCGGCTCCCAGCGCGCAATGTCGGTTGCCAATTCCTTGACCATCTCTTCCGTCGTCGATCCGACCGGAATGAGGCCCGCAGCGCCGAGTTTCTGCGTGACCTCGGGCTTCTTCATCGCGTCGCCGACGGCGGCGGCGAGTTTTTTGGCAAAATCAGGAGGACTGCCGGCCGGCAGCCACATGC
Source organism: Pseudomonadota bacterium (assembly GCA_018240625.1). GTDB lineage: Bacteria > Pseudomonadota > Alphaproteobacteria > Rhizobiales > Xanthobacteraceae > Nitrobacter. The sequence continues at coordinate 2,343 of JAFEFK010000328.1, read as the reverse complement.
CGTACCAGGAGTCGGCGACCAGATCGATGCCTTCTTCCTTGAGCGTCGGCGCGTCGGGAACGAACGGCGAGCGCTTCTCGCTGCTGACGGCCAGAATCTTCAGCCCGCCGGTGTTGTGCTGAGCGACCACGTCCGACACCGGCGTGATGGCGAACGGCAGATGGCTGCCGATCAAATCGTTGAGGATCGGCGTGGTGCCGCGATAGGCCACGCGCGTCATCGGAATATTCAGCACCTGCGACAGCTTCGTGCCGGCGAAATGCGGGATGGTGCCGTTGCTCGGCACGCCGAACGTCGCCTTGTCGGGATTGGCCTTCAGCCACGTCACGAAGCTCTTGAAGTCCTTGGCCGGGACGGCGGGCCCCGCGACCACGCAGAAGTCGAACCGCGCCAGCAGCGAGACCGGCATGAAATCTTTTTCGGTGTTGAAGCTCGGATTGGTCTCCACCATCGGCAGCAGATACATGGTCGGACCGGTAGTCATCAGGATCGTGGTGGTGTCCGGCTTGGCGTTCTTCACATAGCGGATGCCGATCAGGCCGTCGGCGCCGTTGCGGTCCTCGACGATGAAGGTGCGGTCGAGCGGCTGGCTGATCGCGTTCCCGACCAGCCGGCACAGCGTGTCGCCGCTGCCGCCGGCCGCGAACGGGAAGATGATCTTGGTGACCGGGCCGGATTCGGCGGACGCTTTGCCCGCCATTGCCGCCAGCGGCAGGCCGATGCTGGCCGCCACGAATTGTCGCCGATCCAATGTTCGCATGGTGTCCTCCCGCCGGGTTTTGGCAGTCAATTAAGCAGATCGCGGCGGCGGCTGGAATGCGCGTTAAGTCCAATACGGGCTATCTTTGGTCCCATCTTGCACCCGCCAACGTCCTGCTGCACAACAGGCGCAAATGGCTATCACCCGCCCGCAACTGAAGAAATTCCGCCGCATCGTCGTCAAGGTCGGCTCGTCGCTGCTGATCGATTCCGATGCCGGCGAGGTGCGTGCCGCATGGCTTTCGGCGCTGGCCGCCGATATCGCGAAACTGCATGGCGGTGGCCGCGACGTGCTGGTCGTCTCGTCGGGCTCGATCGCGCTCGGCCGCAGCAAGCTGAAATTGCCGCGCGGCCCGCTCAAACTCGAGGAGAGCCAGGCCGCGGCCGCCGTGGGACAGATCGCGCTGGCGCGGATCTGGTCGGAGGTGCTCGGGGATCACGGCATCGGAGCCGGGCAGATTCTGGTGACGTTGCAGGATACCGAGGAGCGCCGCCGCTATCTCAATGCGCGCTCGACCATCGCAAAGCTGCTCGACTGGCGCGCGGTGCCCGTCATCAACGAGAACGACACGGTCGCCACCAACGAAATCCGCTATGGCGACAACGACCGCCTCGCCGCGCGCGTCGCCACCCTGGCGAGCGCCGATCTCCTGATTCTTCTGTCGGACATCGACGGGCTCTATGACGCGCCTCCCGGCGCCAACCCGAACGCGAAACTGATTCCGGTTGTCGAATCCGTCACCGCCGACATCGAGGCGATGGCGGGCGCGGCCGAGTCGGAATTGTCGCGCGGCGGGATGTTCACCAAGATCGAGGCTGCGAAGATCGCGACCACGGCCGGCACGCACATGCTGATCGCGTCCGGCAAGATCGAGCATCCGCTGCAAGCCATCATGGACGGCGGCCGCTGCACCTGGTTTCTGACGCCGGCCAATCCGGTCACCGCGCGCAAACGCTGGATCGCCGGTTCGCTGGAGCCGAAGGGCACGCTGACCATCGATGCCGGCGCGGTCGCGGCACTCCGTCAAGGCAAGAGCCTGCTGCCGGCCGGCGTGATCCGCGTCGACGGATCGTTTGCGCGGGGCGATGCCGTGATCGTTCGCGGACCGGATATGCATGAAATCGGCCGCGGCCTTGTTGCCTACGACGCCGGCAATGCCGAGAAGATCAAGGGACGCTCGTCGTCGGACGCGGCGCAGATTCTCGGTATCAGTGGCCGTGCCGAAATGATTCACCGCGACGACCTCGTGGTCGGCGGGGCGCGCGGCGAGGTTGGCTAGCTGGAGCGGTTCACATTTTGACGGAAACGCATCATCGAACACAGCGAACTCCCTCTCCCGTGGGAGAGGGGTGGGGTGAGGGCGTACGACGGCGATGTTGCCCCTCACCCGGCGCCGAAGACGCGCGTAACCGCGGCTTATGGCGCCGACCTCTCTCCAGTGGGGAGAGGCAAAGGAATCACCGCCCCCGATTCCATCTCATGGCGACAGACTCTAGTGTCCCGAATCCGAAGTTCGCCCTATTGTTGCAGCGTCCTCCGTAGCGGACTTCGGATTCGAAAGGACACTAGCAATTTATGATTCT
>JAFEFK010000327.1 GCA_018240625.1 Pseudomonadota bacterium | reverse complement strand
TCTGCTGGCGGTGCGGGAATTGAACGGTCATGAACAAAGTGAAGCACGCCGAGTTTACTCGCGAAAGGAACGATAGTTCCGTGGCCGGCCATCGCAATTCCGTGAAGCCGGGCGCATTTGCATGGGGTTGCCGGAGCAGGCATTCTCGCGATACGCGAAGCTTCGCGATCCAGGCGAGGGATCGGATGAACGTCGTCGGCGTCGTATGCGCGGCTTCCATATTTTTGGCAACGAGCGCAACGGCGCAATCAGAGGGCAGGCCATTCAGAAAACAATTGTGCGGCTCAGGACAGCCAGCGTTTTCGAGAAGCGAATTCCGGTTCGCGTGAAGAAAACGCGGCAAATCAAAATCATAGAGCTCCGCTTCCGCTTCCATCAGAAGCGGAAGACTCTAGGCCAGCGCACCTTTAATGGCCGCATCCAGCATCGCCATGCCTGATTTAAGATCGCCCTTGAGGTGTACGCGCAATGCCCGTCGGCCGCGCTCTGTCAGGATGTCGAAATCGCCGCGTGCCTGGGCCGCCTTGATAACGCCAAAGGAGGCTTTCTGACCGGGAATTTTCAGATCCTTTGCGTCATCGGCGGTGATCTGAAGGAAAACGCCGCTGTCAGGTCCGCCCTTGTAGGCTTGCCCGGTTGAATGCAGAAAGCGCGGGCCGAATTCGGCGCAGGTGGCGACCCTTTTCCGGTCGCGAATCGCGAGCCGTGCTTGCTGGAGGCTGTCGATGTGCTCCTGGTCGCGCTCGATATAAGCCAGCAAGGCGACGTAGTCTCCAGCCTCCGTCCGCGCAAAGTGGGCCTTGAGCCATGAGGAGAGATCGCCGTTCGCTCCGGCTTTGCGCAGGGCGTCGGCGTTGGCGGCGTCCGTATAGATATCCGCCTCCGCGGTCGTCACGGCAGGCTTTTCGGCCGGGAGCTTTCCGGTTTTCTCGAATGCCGCCGTCAGCTCGCGAGTCTTGATCTTGGCGGCTTCAACGTCGGGCTGATTGAACGGATTGATGCCGAGGATTGCTCCTGCGATCGCGGTGGCCATTTCGAACCGGAAAAATTCCTGGCCGATCTGATAGATCGAATCCAGGACGATACGGACCACGGGATGTCCGGCCTTCTCCAAGGCGCGCAGTTTTTCATCGTGAGCCGCGTCGCTTTCGCCGGCGGTTCTGATGTCGATAAAGAAGCGGTCCTGGCCATAGAGGTTCGCGTCACCGAGCGGCTCACCTTCGATCGGAATCAGGCCTTTGCCTTCCTTACCTGTGGATTCGGCGATGAGTTGCTCCGCCCACGCGCCGAAATCGGCGATCTTCGGCGACGACAGGATGGTGACCTTGTCGCGCCCTTCACGCCCGGCAAGGCCCATCGCCAGCCCGAGTTGCACGGCCGGATTCTCGTGAGGCGGCACATCGGGTCCGCAGGAACGCACCATTTCGAGCGCGCTGTTTACCAAAGTTGCAATGTCGATCCCGGCCGCTGCACCGGGCACCAGGCCGAACGGAGACAGCACCGAGTAGCGGCCTCCGATGGTCGGATTGCCGTGGAATACCCGCGCAAAGCCCTGCTTGATGGCAAGTTTCTCCAGCGATGAGCCGGGGTCGGTTACGGCGATGAACCGAAGGGCGGCCTTGTCGGCGCCAATCGCCTCCGACACGCGCGCGAAGAAATAATCCTTCATGACGTTCGGCTCGGTGGTGCCGCCGGATTTGCTGGAGACGATGAACAGCGTGTTGGCGATATTGATCGAGGCCTGCATGGTCCGGACCTGCGCCGGATCGGTGGAATCCAGGACGTGCAATTTCGGGAAGCCGGGTTGCTTGTCGAAGGTCTTTGCCAGCACTTCGGGGCCAAGGCTCGATCCACCCATGCCGAGCACGACAGCGTCGCTGAAGTTTTGTCCTTTGACGCGGTGGGAGAAATCTTGGTAGTCGGCGACATCCGCGGCGCC
>JAFEFK010000326.1 GCA_018240625.1 Pseudomonadota bacterium | reverse complement strand
GCGGCCCGCAGCGCGGCCGCCCTTGATGCCGAACGAGATGATCGACCCCGCGCCGCGCGGCAGCAACGTCTTGGCCAGTTCATGATCGGGATGATCGGGCAGCGAGGGATGCAGCACCCAATCGACCGCCTTGTTGGCCGACAGGAATTGCAGCACCGCGTGCGTATTGTTCATGTGACGGTCCATGCGCAGACCGAGCGTCTCGACGCCTTGCAGCAACTGAAATGCATTGGTCGGCGACAGGCACGCGCCGAAATCGCGCAGGCCCTCGGTGCGTGCGCGCATGATGAACGCGCCCGATCCGAATTGCTCGTCGAAGACGATGCCGTGATAGCCGGCATAGGGTTCGGTCAGGCCGGGGAATTTTCCGGACGCCCGCCAGTCGAACCGGCCGCCGTCCACCACAACACCCCCAATGGCGATGCCATGGCCGCCGATCCACTTGGTGGCCGAATTCATCACGATGTCGGCCCCGTGTTCGATCGGGCGGCTGAGATAGGGCGTCGCGAAGGTGTTGTCGACGACGAGTGGGATCTTCGCCTCATGCGCGATGGCCGCGACCTTCGGAATATCCAGCACCTCGAGGCCGGGATTGCCGATGGTCTCGCCGAGCACCATGCGCGTGTTGGGCTGGATCGCGGCCCTGATGCCATCGAGCGCGCGGGGCTTGACGAATGTCGTGGCGATGCCGAAGCGCGGCAGGGTATGCGCCAGCAGGTTGATGGTGCCGCCATACAGCGACGACGACGCCACGATATGATCGCCGGCATTGAGCAATGTCGCGATGATCAGATGCAGCGCGGCCATGCCACTTGCGGTGCAGATGGCGCCCACGCCATTTTCCAGCGCCGCCAGCCGCTCCTCGAGCACCGCCGTAGTCGGATTCGAAATGCGGGTATAGATGTGCCCGGCGCGCTCGAGATTGAACAGCGCCGCTGCATGATCGGAATCCTGAAACACGTAGGACGTGGTTTGATAGATCGGCACGGCGCGAGCGCCGGTGAGCGGATCGGGCAATTGTCCGGCGTGCAGGCTCAGCGTCTCGAACGCAGGCGGTTTTGGTGCGGGCATGTGAACTCGAATACTGGAGGAAAGGGATTAGCTGCGCGCATCCCTGCGGGAAAACGAGCCGAACAGACTTTTCTTGAGATCCCGCACACCGGACGACAATCGCGGCCAACTGCACGTCGAGAAAAATTCTTCCTTGCAACGCCGTGCTGCCTTCGGCCGTGGATGCGGAAGCACGGCCACGCGCGGCTTGTCGGCGGTACCCGCCGGCACCGTCAGCTTGACGCGATCAGCTTTGATCCCAGCCTTGCTGCCAGCCTTGACTTGCTCGACCTGCTGCTGCTTCTGAAGAAACGCTGCGGCGATAATGCTGCGCCGTTGGTCGCTGAGATAAACGGCATACTGCTCATCGATCCGCTTCTGCTCTTCCGGTGTCGGATTCGGACCCGCGATGTCGAAATGCCGATTCTGCATGAAGTCGTAATAGGTGTAGCCGCCACCGGGCTTGCGGCGACCGGCAAACTTCGCCTCGCAGGCCGTCATCAGCTTGTCCTTGTCGCCGCCTGACGCCGCGGCCTGCTGCACGTTTGCGGCACAATCCTCAAAATCGGCAGGTGCGTGCGACCACCACGCCGCAACCGCCGGCGCCGATACCAGCACGGCACAGCAGGTCACCGCCAAACTGAACAGAGTTCTTCTAGTTGCGGGCACGGCCAACAATCTCTTCCCGAAACAACGCGTTACCGTATCGGGTGATTTTCGGAAAATATCGCGGCTTTGTCACCCCCGTATCGGCCGCTTGTCCCAGTTTCTGGCTTACAATTCGAACCCGCCCTCGATCCGAAGGCTGCGCGACTGCGGACCCGACAACAGTGCGACAAAGCGATGCGCAAGTTCCGGATTGGCCGATTTCCCGCTCACCGCAGCTGAATAGACTGTTGAAAGATCGTGCTCTTTCGGCAGCGGCCCGGCCAGCGTAATGCCAGGCGTATAGTTGATCTCGGTGATCTCAGTGCAGCCCATCGGATTTTTGTCCGTACTCTCGGCCAGACGACGCATGGCGGTGGCCCCATTCGGAAAAGGCCGCAGACGGCGTTCCACGTCGCTGTAAATGCCGAGGGCTTTCAGCACGCTGACGAAGAAGATACCCGCCGTCGACCGCTCCGGATCAGGGATAAAGATTGCATCCGACGCCGCCAGCGCTGCCGCGAGCGCCGCGGGGCTTGTGATATCCGGCACGGCCATGCCGCCGCGCACCGCGATCCCTGTTCTGACAATGCCGAGCGGCAAGATCTCTCCCGCAAGAAGGTTGCCGCGCTGGTGAAGCGCTTCCAGCATTTTCTGCGACAAGATCAGCACGTCGCAGGGTTCGCCGGCCAGAAACTTGTCCTGAATGGCACCGACCGCACTGAAGGTGCCGTCGATGCCGGCGTTGGCGTCTGCCTTGAATGCGGGCTGCAGAGCCGTGACCAGACCCTTGACCGCACCGGCACTCAGGATTCGCAGTGTCGCCATCTTCACTCACCCGCCCAATATCAACTGCCAACAGGATTGATCAGCGTGCCGAGACCGCCGATCGAGAGCTTCATAACATCGCCGGTCTTGAGAAACTGCGGAGGCTTGAGGCCGAGCCCGACGCCGGCCGGTGTTCCCGTGGCAATGAGATCACCCGGCTGCAAGGTGATCCCTGCCGAGAGGGTCTCGATGATCGTCGCCACGTCAAAAATAAGATCGCGCGTATTCGCTTCCTGTCGCAGTTCCTCATTGATCCAGCAGCGAACATCGAGGTTGGCGACATCGACCTCGTCCGTGGTCACGATCCACGGCCCCAGCGGACAGAAGGTGTCGAACGATTTGCCGATGAACCACTGCCGGTGTTTCAACTGCAGGTCGCGCGCGGTAACATCGTTGGCGATGGTGTAGCCAAAAACATGATCGAGCGCGGCGGCTTTCGCTATGCCGCGACCGCCCCTGCCGATCACCACCATCAATTCGACTTCATAGTCGAGTTGCGTGGTCAGTCCGGTAAATCCAGACACCGGCTCGCCCGTGGCGATCACCGTCGACGGCGGCTTGGTGAAAATGACGGGCACCTCCGGCGACAGCTCGCCTTTCGCGGCCGACGTATCGAAGCCGGACTGCGCAAACTCCCTGGCATGCGCGTGATAATTCTTGCCGACGCAAAAAATGTTTCGCCGCGGCATGATCGGCGCCAGCACCTTGTGCCCCTCGCGCGATTGCCAGCTACCGATATGACCCAGCGCGATCGCGGGAGATGGCATCCGGGC
>JAFEFK010000325.1 GCA_018240625.1 Pseudomonadota bacterium | reverse complement strand
GTCCGCGAAAACTGAACTTCGCCGCGTCGGGCAGGACCGAGAGCGATGCATCCGTCACGCTCGCGCCGCCACCGCGGCTGGCCTTCGCGAGCGAATTGGCCCTTGTGATCACTGCCTCAACCATCGAGACGCTTTCCTTCCGGATCGTAGAAAACGGGCCGAACCACTTCAACCGTAACATTGCCGGACGGCATGGGAACGGTGAGACGCGTGCCGATGCGCGCGCGGCCATTGCGGACCAACCCAAGCGCGATGGACCGGCCGAGAGTCGCGCTCCAGTGGGACGACGTGACGTGCCCGATCATCGTCATCGGGATGGGCTCCTGAGGGTCCGCGACCACCTGCGCTCCCTCCTCGAGAACCACGGTGGGATCGACCGTCAGCAATCCCACCATCTGCTTCCGGTCGCTGCTTGTCATCGCCGGCCGGGCGAGCGAACGCTTGCCCACAAAATCCTTCTTCGCTTTTCCGACGGCCCATGACAGGCCCGCATCGTCGGGCGTGACGGTGCCATCGGTCTCCTGGCCGACAATAATGTATCCCTTCTCGGCGCGGAGCACGTGCATCGTCTCGGTGCCGTACGGCGTGATATCATGGGCTTTTCCCGACGCATGGATGGCTTCCCACACGGCGCGGCCATAACCCATGGGAACGTTGACCTCGAAACCGAGTTCGCCGGTGAACGAGACGCGAAACAGCCGCATTGGAATGCCGCAGATGTGGCCTTCCCGCACACTCATGTGCGGCATGGCGGCAGCCGACAGATCGATATCCTGAACGAGGGGATCAAGGACCTTGCGTGCGTTCGGACCCTGAACGGCAATGACCGCCCATTGCTCGGTCGTCGACGTCAACCAGACCTCGAGGTCGGACCACTCGGTCTGAAGATAGTCCTCCATTTGAGCAAGCACACGCGCGGCTCCGCCCGTGGTCGTGGTGACATGGAAACGGTCGGCCGCCATGCGGCCAACGACGCCGTCGTCCATGATGAAACCGTCTTCGCGCAGCATGACGCCGTACCGGAGACGTCCTGGCTCGAGTTTTGTCCACGCGTTCGTGTACATGCGATTCATGAATTCCGCGGCATCCTTGCCGACAACCTCGATCTTGCCGAGCGTGGTCGCATCGAAAATACCGACCGATTGCCGTGTCGCGGCGCACTCGCGCTTCACCGCCGCGTGCATGTCCTCGCCCCGGCGCGGAAAATAGCGGGCGCGCTTCCACAGACTGACGTCCTCGAAGACGGCGCCCTGTTCCTCGGCCCAGTCATGAATCGACGTCTTTCGAACGGGATCGAACAGGTCGCCTCTCGATTGTCCCGCAAAGACGCCGAAAGTTGTTGGCGTATAAGGTGGCCGGAACGTCGTGAGGCCAACCTTGTCGACAGGCACCCCCAGCGTTTGCGAGACAATTCCAAGCGCGTTCATATTGGACGTCTTGCCTTGATCGGTCGCCATCCCGGTCGTGGTATAACGCTTCACATGCTCGATGGAACGGAAGCCCTCGCGCGTTGCAAGTTCAATATCCTTGGTGGTCACGTCATTCTGGAAATCGACCCACGCGCGACCGGCATATTTGGCTGCCTTGCCCGGACGCCCGATCACACCGTTCTGGCCGAATGACTCGGCAAGAACCACGAACGTCGCCTCTTCAACAGGACTGCCTCCCGAGGCCTTGACGGCGTCGAGACCGCCGCTGAACCCACTGGCGATGGCGGCACCAAGGTCGAAAATGCCCCGGCAGGCACCGACCGAACGTTCTCGCTCCACAGATTGCCCTGGCACATAGACCTTGAGCGCTTCATCGTAGACAAGCTTTCCGCGCGACTGCGAGAACAGATGCACACTCGGCGTGAAACCGCCCGACATCAGCAGGAGATCGCACGGAAGCGTTTCTGATTTTCCGGAAACCTCGTCCACGAGGTCGACGTGCGAAATCCGCAAATGGCCGGTAGTTCCCGTGACGACAGTCGAGCCTCGCACCTCGATGCCCGCGGCACGCGCCCGCTCGATCCAGGGACCCTTTGGCGACGGACGCACATCGGCGATCGTCGTCACTTGAACCCCCGCGGCCTTGAGTTCAATGGCAGCCCGATAAGCACTGTCGCACGACGTAAAGACAACGGCCCTCGTCCCCGCGACAGCGCCATACCGGTTAAGGTAGATCCGTGCGCCCTCAGCCATCATGATGCCGGGACGGTCATTATCCGGAAAAAGAAGCGGACGCTCGATCGCGCCGGTTGCGATCACGACTTCCCTGGCGCGGACCTGCCACATTCGTTCACGAGGAGCGTTGCTGTCGACCTCGCCCAGATGATCTTTCACGCGCTGGCAAAGCCCGAGAAAATTATGCGGATACCATCCGAACGCGGTTGTGCGCGGAAGAAGCGTGACGTTCGGCAAGGCACTCAAATCGCCGATCGCACGCGCCAGCCATTCGGCCGCCGCCTGCCCGTCGATCACCGCCTCGGATTCGGAAAGCAGCGTGCCGCCCAGTTGATCCTGCTCATCGCAAAGAATGACTTTGCTGCCCGACCGCCCCGCGGCAAGCGCGGCTGCGAGCCCCGACGGGCCAGCCCCCACGACCAGCACGTCGCAATGTACGTAAACCTGCGTGTATCGATCCGGGTCCGGCGCGCTTGGCGCCTTGCCGAGCCCCGCGGCCTTGCGGATCATCGGCTCATATAACGACTTCCATGCCGCCGCCGGCCACATGAAGGTCTTGTAGTAGAAGCCTGCGCTCAGAAAGCGCGCGAACACGTCGTTGACGCGGCCCACATCGAACGACAGGGAGGGCCAGCGGTTCTGGCTCTCAGCCACCAGTCCGTCATACAGTTCAACTTGCGTCGCGCAAAGATTGGGAGTGTAGCGCGAGGCGATCCCACCAACACCCACCAGCGCGTTAGGCTCGTCGGAGCCTGCGGACAGAAATCCCCGCGGACGGTGATACTTGAAGGAACGGCCGACGAGATGAACGCCATTGGCGATGAGCGCCGAAGCCAGCGTGTCGCCAGCGAAACCCGTGTAGCGGTTACCGTCGAACGTAAACTGAAGCGGTCTGGTCCGGTCCATGCGGCCACCCGATGCAAGCCGATAGTTCATTACACCGCTCCACCTTTCGGTGAGCGATCCTTTTCTTCAGACACCGGCGCGGGCGAGCCGCCAATCATGTAGGTTTCGAGGATTTCATCGCTGATCGTGTTGCGCCTGGCGTTGAAGAAACGTCCGCACCCATTGATATGCCGCCACCGCTCGGCATGGACGCCGCGTGGATTGCTGCGAATGTAGAGGTATTCAGTCCACGCCTCATCGTCGAGCGACATCGGATCCTGCGGACGAGCGATGTGGGCCTCGCCACCGTAGGAAAATTCAAGTTCAGGTCGCGGACCGCAGAAAGGACATTTAATCAGCAGCATGGAAATCCCCCGCTAGTGGGCCACGGCCGCGGCCGCAGCCTCATCGATCATGACGCCCTCGCGGAAGCGCTCGATCGTGAACGGTGCATTGATGGGATGGGGCTCGTTCCTGGCGATGGTCCAGGCGAAGACGTCGCCGGAGCCAGGCGTCGCCTTGAACCCGCCGGTACCCCAACCGCAGTTGAGATAGAGGCCCGGCACGGGCGTCTTGGCGATAATGGGGGATCGATCCGGCGTCACGTCAACGACCCCGCCCCAATTGCGCAGCATGCGCAATCGTCGGAACATCGGCGCCAGTTCGCAGATGGCGTCGAGCGTATGGTTTGCGATATGCAGTGCACCACGCTGAGAGTACGACGTATAGGCGTCCGTGCCGGCGCCGATAACCAGCTCGCCCTTGTCCGACTGCGAGATATACGCATGGATGGTGTTCGACATCACCACGCAGGGGAAAACCGGCTTGACCGGTTCGGACACCAGCGCCTGCAGCGGAAAGCTTTCCAGCGGGAGGCGGATACCCGCCATGCCCATGACCACGCTGGTATTGCCGGCAGCGGCAACGCCGACTTTGTTGGCACGGATATAACCGCGGGTGGTCTCGATCCCCTCGACGTGGCCGGAGGCTGCGCGACGAATGCCGGTGACTTCACAGTTCTCGATGATGTCGACGCCACGCGCGTCGGCAGCACGCGCGTATCCCCACGCAACCGCGTCATGCCGCGCGGTGCCGCCACGCCGCTGCAAGGCGGCGCCCAATATCGGATAGCGCATCTCCCCCCCGACGTTGAGCGGAGGGCAGTATTCCTTGCATTCCTGAGGTGAGAGCCATTCATTGTCGATGCCGTTGAGCCGATTGGCATGAACGTGCCGTTTGAAGCTCTGCACGTCGTGAATGTTGTGCGCCAGCATCAAAACGCCGCGAGGCGAATACATCACGTTGTAGTTGAGCGCGTTCGACAACCCTTCCCAGAGCTTCAAAGCGTGATCGTAGAGCCGGGCGCTTTCGTCGAATAGATAGTTGGAGCGGATGATCGTTGTGTTGCGGCCCGTATTGCCGCCTCCGATCCATCCCTTCTCGACAACGGCAACGTTGCGTACGCCGTAACGCTCCGCCAGATAAAACGCAGTGGCGAGACCATGGCCGCCGCCTCCGACGATGACGACATCGTAGGACGGCTTTGGTTCGGGCGAACGCCACTGCCTTGGCCATGTCGACTGACCGCTCAGCGCCGCGCGCACCAGTGAAAAGGCCGAAAATCGCTTCATGGCAACCCGTATCGGAATACTGGTTAGCTGATATCGTCAGCCTCGATTGCCGCGCCAGCATCAGCCGGTCGCTTGAGTTGGACGGAAGCGACATCGAGAGATCCAGGACGAGATATCCAGGAAATGACGTCTGGCATCGGTGGATTGGCGGGCCAGGGGGATTGCGAAAGCGGAGGCGAATAGCTGCCCTGCGGGTGAAGCGGACCACGGCATATTGCGTCAGAAGACCGAGCAGCCATTCGCCGTGGCACGGTCAACAACCCGCGCTCCATAGCGGGCAACCCGTCAGGCGACGGCTGCCGCGCTAGGTGAAAACGACCTTATCGGAAAGCTATTGCAGATATGGGCGGCGCTCGTGATGAAGAAATGCCGGCACATTGGATAGACCGTTCTGGAACGGCGGCTGATCGAACAGAGAACCTGCCCCCGGTCCGCCAGCACCCATATCGCGATGACGCTCGATAATCGCACGAAACGATTCAGGACCGCCCTTGCGCAACACCGAGGGAGCGCAGCCGAAAGTGGCGCGGAACAGGCGGTTGAAATGCGACGGATCCGCAAAACCGCTTTCCGTTGCGACGGATGTAATGCTCTTGCTCGAATTGGCGAGCAGCCACAGGCCGTAATAGACGCGCAGATCCCGCGAGAATTCCTGAATGCTCTTGCCGACGACCTTTCGAACAAGGCGTTAGAGCTGCCGCTTGGACAAGCCAACGTTGATGGCGATCTCCTGCACCTTCGGCGGCGTGCTCAGATTTTGCTCGATCAGCAGCATCGCGCGCTTGACGCGGGCATCGGTGACCAGCCCAACGCCCGGCGGCTGTGGCTGCGCATCGCCCCCCGCCCGCGCCTTATCGGTAAGAAGAATGTGCAAACCCTTCTGCGCGCGACCGGGACCCAGATGGCGTTCCACCATCCATGCGCCAAGATCGAGGGCGGCCAGACCGCCCGCACAGGTTATGAAATTGCCATCGTGCACAAACAGTTGGTCGGCGATGGGGACGACGCCGCTATGGCGCTCGAGCAGGTCGAAGAAGTGGTACCAGCTAACGCAGCACTTTCGGCCATTCAGAAGTTGGGCCTCGGCCATCGCAAAACTGCCGGTACAAACGCCTGCAATAGACACACCGCAGTGCGCGGCATCCTGCAGAAACTTGATCATCGCGGGATGATACGCCGCGCCGTTCAGCAAGCCGCCGATGACGACAACATAATCGAACCGTTCGGGCCGGCCGTAAATTTCCCAGGGAAGAACCTGGAGACCACAACTGGCGGTGATGGGATTGGTGTCAGGACCAAGAACCGTCCACGAGCAACGCTCGGGGCGGCTGCGATCGCCCTCGTCCGCAGACAGCCTGAGCAGATCGACAATCGACGAGAAAGCCGAGATCGTGAAACTCGGCAACAGGACAAAGCCGACAGAAAGGGTCTTCCCGGCGGCCTTGGCCGCAACTTTGCCCTGAACTTGACGCTTGAGCATCGAACCACCCTTCGATTTTAGCGGAGACTATCAGGTTTCCGCATGGGTGCAATGCTATGAAGAATAGCGGCCTAGTGGGCCACTCCAAAGTACGCTTTCTGAACCTCGGCATCCGCCAAAAGTTTGTCGGCTCCCCCCTCGACCGCGATACGCCCCTGCGACAGGACGTAACCGTAATGCGCTATGGCGAGCGTTTGATTGACGTTTTGCTCCACCAGCAGGACCGTCACGCCGGAAGCATTGATACGGCGAATGAGTTCGAAATTCTCCTGCACGAAGAGCGGCGAAAGCCCGAGCGAAGGTTCGTCGATGACAAGAAGCGCCGGCTCGGTGATCAGACCTCTGCCGATCGAAATCATCGCCTGCTCACCGCCCGACATGGTTCCGGCCAGTTGCTGCGACCGCTCGCGCAAGCGTGGAAACATATCGTAGATACGCTCGATGCGGAAACGGATATCCTTTTCGGACCTGATGCGGAAAGCACCGGTGCGAAGATTCTCCTCCACGGTCATCTTGGTGAAGATTCG
>JAFEFK010000324.1 GCA_018240625.1 Pseudomonadota bacterium | reverse complement strand
TGTTTACCATAACACGAAAAGGTCGCGGCTTAGAGCAGACGACCTGCGCCGAATTCGATTGTCTATTCAAGGGACGCGCAGGGACGACTGAAGGCGCAATGGATGCGCCACGGACACCGGACGAAAGCATGAATTCGCGCGGAACGTGGGACGTAGACGGGATCGAACCATCCGTTCGCGAGCGGGCGGAAGCCGCCGCGAGACGCGCCGGTATGTCCCTGAACGATTGGCTCAAGTCGACGGTGGGAGGCTCCGCGCCGGATTTCGGCGCAGCTCGGCCGCCCGCGGCAAATGCAGCCAGGCCGCCCGCGGCAAATCAGGGCGCACCCGACGTCACCGACATTCACCAGCGGCTGGATTCCATCACCCGCCAGATCGATCAGTTGTCGAGTCCGGCCAAGCGCGGTGAACCCGCCGTGGCCCGTCAGCTCAACGACGCCATTTCACGGCTCGACGCGCGGCTCGCGCGGATTTCAACGCCGGCGGAGACATCGTCCGCCCCGGAGCAGGACTTGCATCGCCGCGCCGACATGGTCGAGCGCGCCGCAGCCCAGGTCTACAGTTCATCGCCGCCGCTCAATCCGGCCTCGCTCGAATTCGCGATCGCGGAAATCACCGCGCGCCAGAACGAACTCGATGGCGTGGCCCCCCGCACGATGGCGCCGCACAGCGCGCCGCCGATTGCACCCGCAACGGTAACGCCACTGCCTCCCCCTCCGGATTTTTCCGGACTAGAGCGGCAACTGTTCAATATCACCAGCCAGATCGAATCGCTGCAACGTCCCAATGGATTCGAGCAGTCGATCGCCGCCTTCCGCAACGAGCTCGCCGATATTCGCCACGTCATCACCGAAGCGATGCCGCGCCGCGCGATCGAATCGATCGAAGGCGAAATCCGCTCGCTGTCGCGACGCATCGATGAGAGCCGTCAGAATGGCACCGACGGCCAGGCGCTCGCGAATATCGAACGCGCCCTCAACGAGATTTACGACGCGCTGCGGTCTCTCAAACCGGCGGAGCAGCTTGCGGGCTTTGATGACGCGATCCGCAATCTCGGCGGCAAGATCGATATGATCGTGCGCACCAGCGGCGACACCGGCACGATGCAGCATCTCGAAGGCGCTATCGGCGCACTTCGCGGCATCGTCTCCAATGTCGCCTCCAACGATGCGCTGGCGCGGCTCAGCAACGACCTCCAGACGCTGTCGTCGAAAGTCGATCAGCTCGGTCATTTCGACAGACATGGCGATTCGTTTGCCGCGCTCGAACAGCGCATTGCCGCGTTGACGGCGAGCCTCGAGGCTCGCGAACGTCACACGGCCGCGAACAACTCCGAACAGCTGGAAGGTGCGGTGCGGGCTCTTTCCGACCGCCTCGACCATCTACCGGTCGGTAACGACAGCTCAGCGGCGCTGGCGCATCTGGAGCAGCGGGTCTCGCTGCTGCTGGAGCGTATTGAGGGCATCAGCGATCCCCGTGCGGGCAATCTCGTGCGCGTCGAGGAAGGACTGCAGGACATTCTGCGGCATCTGGAGCGGCAGCACGCCGGTCTCGCGGCACTGACCGAAACCAGCGCGCGCGGCGCAGGTCCGGCGATGGACAGCGGTTTCGTCGACGCCCTCAAGCGCGAACTCTCGGAGATGCGCTTCAGCCACTCGGAAACCGGCCGCCACACCCAGGATTCGCTCGAAGTCGTT
The DNA here is from genome assembly GCA_018240625.1 of Pseudomonadota bacterium. Taxonomy (GTDB): domain Bacteria; phylum Pseudomonadota; class Alphaproteobacteria; order Rhizobiales; family Xanthobacteraceae; genus Nitrobacter. The sequence continues at coordinate 670 of JAFEFK010000324.1, read as the reverse complement.
CACAATACGCTTGGACATGTGGTCGATCGGCTGGCGATGATCGAAGGCGACCTGCGCGCGGCCCGTTCCGCGCCGGTGCATCAGGCCATACCGCAGCAGGCCGCGTTACCGGAACAATCGGCGTCGCCACCGCCAAGGCCCGAATTGCAGAATCCCGTGCTGTCGCAGATGGCCGCGATGCCTCAACCGGCTCCGCGTTCAATCAGCGATATCCTGATTCCGAGAGACAGTTTTGCAGCGGAGCCCGGGCCTCAAACCGACATACCGCACCAACAGCGATTCGCGATCAATCCGGATTTGCCGCCCGATCATCCGCTGGAACCCGGCTCACGACCGCCGGCGCGCGGAAGTTCGCCGTCGGAGCGCATCGCGGCCTCGGAGAGCGCGATCGGGGAAATAGGCGCTGTCCCGAACGAACAATCGAGCTCATCGAATTTCATCGCGGCAGCACGGCGCGCCGCGCAGGCGGCGGCGGCATCGTCCTCAAAAGACAAGCCCGGACGCGCCAAAGTCGCGATTGAATCGCCCCGCGCGGCCACGGCGGGTGCATCCAACATCACATCCAAGATTCGTTCGCTGCTCGTAGGTGCGAGTGTGGTGGTGATCGTGCTTGGCAGCTTCAAATTCGCGATGTCGCTGCTCGACAGCGCACCGCCCGCGTCCCTCCACG
>JAFEFK010000323.1 GCA_018240625.1 Pseudomonadota bacterium | reverse complement strand
GGCAACGGCGATGGCTGCGCCGAATGCGACACCGCGAAGCCCACCGACCGCGCATAATACGACAGCCTCAAGCAGAAACTGCCGGCGAACGTCGCGAGGACGCGCGCCGATCGCCAGGCGCAGTCCGATCTCCCGAGTCCGCTCCTTAACCGAGACCAGCATGATGTTCATGATGCTGATGCCGCCGACCAGCAGCGAAACGCCGGCGATTGCACCGAGGAGAACCGCGACCGTGCGCGTCGAGGCTCTCTGCGCCGCCAGAATGGATGCCGCCGAGGTCACCACGAAGTCGTCGTCCTTGTCATTGGAAATACCGTGGCGCTGGCGCATCAAATCCTTGATCTCCTGTATGGCCACGGTCATGAGTTGCTCGGATTTGGCGCTGCCAAGAATATAGGCGATGGCATCCCGATTGACGGAATTGGCGCTGCCGATCAGTCTCATCATCGCCGTCAGCAGCGGAACGAAGACAACGTCGTCCTGGTTTTGTCCGATACCTGCCGCGCCTTTTTCGCGGAGCACGCCGATCACCTCGAACGGCGTGTTGAGAATCCGTACAACCTGGCCGATCGGGTCGCGATCTTCGAACAGCTTTTTGGCGACGACGGATCCGAGCACCACGACCTTACCGGCACTGCGCTGCTCCTCCGGAGAGAAAAAGCGGCCCGAAGCGAGCCTCCAGTCTCTGATCGCAAACTGATCGACGGTCGTGCCGTTCACCGTAGTGCCCCAGTTCAGGCTGCCATGAACGATCTGCGCACTGCCGGACACCGCCGGCGCGGCGGCGCGCATGGCATCGAGACGGCCGATGGCTTCGGCATCCGCGATCGTCAGCGACCGGCGAAGATTGGCCGCCGTTCGCACTCCGCCCTGATTTTGCGGACTTGCATTGACCATCAGCACGTTGGCCCCGAACGAACGAATCTGCTCCTGAACCTTGGCCTGCGCCCCGGCGCCGATCGCCGCCATGCTGACCATCGAGCTCACCCCGATAATGATGCCAAGCATGGTCAGCAGCGTCCGGATCGGATTGTTGAGCATCGCACCAGCGGCGGTGCGGATGAAATCAAGCGGCCTCATCGCGCTGCCTCTGGTTTTGCGCTGTTGCGTCGGGCTGCAGGGAGACCACCATTTCGTCGGACACGACATCCCCATCGCGGAGCGTGACAATTCGCGAGGCGAGTTGTGCGATCTTGGAATCATGCGTGACCAGCACGATCGTGCGCCCGGTCCGATTGAGCGCGATCAACAGCCGCATGATTTCCCACCCGGTCGCGCTGTCCAGGGCCCCCGTGGGTTCATCGGCGAGAATCAGGCTCGGGCTGGTGACGATGGAGCGAGCTATCGCCGCCCGCTGCTGCTCGCCACCCGAAAGCTGTGAAGGCAAGTGGTCCACGCGATGAGACATCCGGACCGCGGCCAGAGCTTTCACGGCTCGCTCCCGCCGCTCCGCGCGTCTGACGCCGGCATAGATCAGCGGCAGTTCGACATTCTGCAAAACACTCTGCCGCGGCAGCAGGTGATAGGACTGAAAGACAAAGCCGATCAGCTTGTTGCGCAGCTCGGCGGCCTGGTCGTCCGTCAACCCGGCGCAGTTGCGCCCATTCAGATGGAATGTCCCTGTGGAAGGCCGATCCAGCAGCCCGATGATATTCATCAGGGTGGATTTGCCCGAGCCCGACGGCCCGAGAATGGCGACGAACTCCCCGGCGGCAATCGACAGGGTTGTGGGGCGAAGCGCGGCGACGGACGCCGATTCCACCCCATAAACCCTGCTGATCTCGTGGGCTTCGATCAACATCGCTGAGCATCCGGTTCGCAGGCGCAGGCGGCTAGTTGGAGGAAATCAACCGGTTCTTACCGATGACAATTCGGTCGCCGACTTTGAGTCCATCGGACATGACCGCAACATCTGTACCGTTGTCGTCGCCCCGGATGACGGGAACGCGCCTGGGCCGATTATCCGAGCCCAAGACCCACAGCGAACTCGAGGGATGCTCGCCGGACTTCGCGGCTCCATCGGCGTGCTCGCGGAACCGAAGCGCGGCAAGCGGCACGGTGGTGGCAGCAGGGTTGCGATGGACCACAATCTTCGCCAGCACGGTCATGCCGGGCAGCAGCGTGTAATCCGGGTTGTCCGCGGTCAACACCACCGTATACGTGACGACATTCTGCACGACCTGCGGCGCCATGCGAATCTGCTTCACCACGGCTTGAAAGGTGCGGCCCGGAAAAGCATCGACCGTAAAGGTCGCATCCTGGCCGACCTTGATCTTTCCAATGTCGCTCTCGTCGACACGCGCATTGATTTCCATATGTTCGAGATCGCCGGCAATATTGAACAGCGTCTTCGCTTCCAATCCCGTGGCGAGCGTTTGGCCCTCGGTGATATTGCGGCCAACGATGACTCCATCCACCGGAGAGCGGATTTTGGTACGCTCGAGATCGACCAGCGCGCTGCTGAGTTGAGCATGGATCTTCTCGGCGGCCGACTTGGAGCTGGCGTTCTCGGCCTGAGCCCTGCGCTTGTCGGCGCGCGCGGCCTCTATCAAGCCGGCCTGATTGGCAAGAACGGCCTCGCTCTCGTGCAGGGCCGACGCCGCGGAATCGCGCCGCGACTGTGCATCCTGTACCTCTGCCGCCGGCGAGGCATTCCGCTCCTGCAGCCATAGCTTCCTTTTGTATTCGCGGTCGGCAATATCGAAGGTCGATTTCGCCCTCTCCACCCGTGCCGCCAGCACGTCGCGTTGCGCCGAGGCCTGTTCCAGGTCCGCATCCGCGCGTTCGATGCGTGCAGCCGTCGCCTTGATATCCGCCTTCGCGCTGTCAAGCGCGGCCCGATTGGCATCGACCGCCAGCTTGAACGAGCGGTCGTCAAGCTCGGCGAGCACCTGTCCCTTGACGACCTTGTCGTTGAAATCGACATTCAGCTTGAAGATTTGACCCGACAACACCGATCCGACATCGACGTTCAACGACGGGATGAGCGATCCCGTCGCCATAACCGTTTTGACAACTTCATCGATCTTGATCGGAGATGTCAGATACTCGTCGGGCGAGGTGGTGTCGGTAAACGAGGTCAGAATTTCGTGGGTGAGACGGCTGGTCTCGTGCCCTGCCTGCTGCCAGGACGCGGTGATCGGCCAGATCACGGCGGACCCTAAGATGACCGAGTTGACGAGCAGTATTTTCATGGCACAACCCGCATCTTTTTCCAGACGCCAACCGGACCGGGCGCGTCCTACATTTCGAAAACACCTATCTCGCCTCTCGCCGGCGGCACTATTCCTTCAGCGGACGTGCCTCCATAATCGAGGCCGGCAACCCACGGGACAGCGGCGGCTACCGGCGATTGGATGAGGTCCGGCCGTCGTCATTGCCTTTGTTACTGCCGACATGATCGTTCCCGACGCCACTCCTGGTATTCCGATTGCCGTTATTGTTGCCGCGATTTCGGTTTCCATTGCCGCTGCCGCTGTTGCCGTTGCCGTTGAAATTTCCGACGTTGCCGTTGCCGTTGCCGTTGCCGTTGCCATTGCCCGCGGCCATCACAAGCGCCGCAAGGATCGTTGCGCCGAAGGCGCGCCGGTCGAGGATCGGTGGGCGCTTGGACATATCGTCGCGCGGCTTAGAAGTTGAAGCTGCCGTTGAAGTTTCCATTGAGCGCGCCGATGTTGCCATTGCCGTTATTCGTTCCATTGCCCGAACCGATGTTGCCGATGCCATTGAGGTTGCCGTTGAAGGCGCCGACATTGCCGTTTCCGTTCAATGTCGATCCATTGAAATTGCCATTTCCTGCTCCGACGTTGTTGTTGCCGCTCGTCGAGCTAGAATTACCGAGGCCGTTATAAGCACCGACGTTGCCCGTGCCGCCATTCATGTAACCAAAATTTCCGTTAGTCACGGGCGCTCCGTTGCCATTGCCGTTGCCATTGCCGTTGCCGCTGCCGGTATTGAAATTTCCGTTAGAGTTGCCGTTGAGCACTCCGATGTTGCCGTTGCCGTTACCATTCCCGCATCCGATGCAAAGCGCCCATTGCTCCAGCCCGCGGCCTTTATCCGCTGCCGGACTCGCATCAGTTGCCGGCGATCCGAAATCCTTCGGAAGCACGAGAGCAACACCCAGCTCCAGGCCGGTGAGGACGACGAAGGCGATTCTTGATCGTTTCATTTTCAACCCCCTGATGCTGCGAGACCGCAAATGATACGGACTCAGAACGGGATCACGTGTGGAAAAACCGTATCGGTTGCGAGATCGGGACACGGTTCGAATACGGGGCGTCGGACAGTTCAGTTCGTTTATGTAGCGATAACCGTTGTGGATATCGGCCGCGCAGCTCAATCATCGTCTGCGCGGCCGTTCTCGGAAAGAGAGTCGCGCCTTAGTTGCCGTTGCCGTTGTTGTTGCCGTTCAGCCAGCCGGCGTTGCCGTTGCCGTTCAGGTTGCCGTTCAGCGCGCCCCAGTTCACGTTGCCGTTCTGGTTGCCGTTGAAGAAGCCGAAGTTGTTGTTGCCGTTCATGTTGCCGGAGCCGGCGCCGACGTTTCCGTTGCCGTTGACGTTGCCGTTGCCAACGCCGAAGTTGCCATTACCGTTCAGGTTACCGTTGAAAAGGCCGCTGTTGCTGTTGCCGTTTCCGTTGCCGTTACCGACACCGATATTGCCGTTCCCGTTGCCATTGCCGCTGCCGATCGACAACGCGAAGGCTTGCGAGCTCATGAGGCCGGCGATGAGGGTTGCGCACGCAATGGTTTTGATTTTCGACATTTTAAGCTCCCTGTGTGGATGTGAACGTGAGGCTGTTGCACTCTGAAAATGACGAGGACTTCAGGTCGCGCCGGGATCGACGCGATACCCGAGCATCCCGCGCAACCACCGCAAGCGACAAGCTGAACATCCGGGCATACACCTTCTGGATCATTCGATCCTTCGTATGCGGCGGCCTGCCCAGAAGGCGTAGTCCTTCGCGGCGTGACGATCGTCGCAACCATGCATTTTGATCGATGCGTATTCATCATTCCGGCCAGGCCGGGAATACGGATGAAAAGCTACGCCGTCGCGCATGAAAGGATGAAACGCGTATCCAGCGGAATTTTCCGAGCGTCGCGGAAAGGAAGACAGGTATCCCGAAATCCGGCATCGGCCGGCCGGAACGCTTTTTAGAGCTGCTTTGCTTCAGCAGATCCGGCACCGTCGGCCATTGCGATCATGTCTGAAGCAGCGGGCGCCGACTGTTGAATGGCCGCAAGGATATTGACCACCTGGGTTCTGTTCGATGCGTGCAGCTTGCGCATGATATTCCGAAGATGCACCTTGACGGTGCTTTCCGAAATGTCGAGACGATGCGCGATCACCTTGTTCTGCCGGCCTTCGCGCAGATGAACCAGCAGTGCTGCTTCCCGCTGCGTGAAGCCAAACCCGGCCAATACCGCCGGGCTGACATCGTCTGCCAAAACGGCCGGAGGCATCACCGTCACGATTTTGTCTTGCGCATGGCCGGCGCCGCATCGCAGGTGAACTTCGGCCCGAATCGCCGAGCCGCCCAGGATGACGAGCTGGATCACAGCCAGCATGATTTTGGTGGACGCAACGCCGACGACCACCACCGAGATCGCCTGAAGGCTCACGAGCGCATGGATCTCAGCGCCATCGGCCTGATCGATCAACGCCACGATCGGCATGTGCGGTTGCAGCACATGAATCTCATCAATCCGCTCGCGAACCAGAGCCGCGACCTGCGGACCGTAATTGCTGAGATTGAAAACGATGAGATCGGCGTCGACCGACGACGCAGCGATGCTGTCGTCAAGCTGATGAAAGATCACATCGAACCCGTTCGCGTCGAGAATGCCTTGCAGGCAATCGCTGAGCAGTCCCGCGCGACCAACCAGAAAGAGACGCTGCGTGCCCGGCTGACGAACCGGCGACAGCTCACCGGCTAACGGCGCCGGCCGCTCGGAATGGGACGCCTGAACCACACGTGAGATCAAGTCCTCAAGCAATCTGCGGGTGACCTGCTCGACTGGAAGGTTAACTTCTGGATCATGCTTCGCCATGGCCTGACCACATATGCTCGCAACGTCTTGCTATCAATTCAAACCGAATTGATCGTGAACCGACACAACTTGTCATGACCGGAGCTTTTCGCCGACCGGCGATATCTCTAAGGATCAGGAATCGGCGGATCGGAAGATGCAGCAGGTTTGCAATCTGGCGGATGCTGGCAGATCCGCTCGCTGTGGAGCAGGGTTCTGTTCTGTGAAGACAACTCAACGCCTGGAGCGATACGCGAACGTCGCTCTAAAAATAAATGATGAATACGCGACAACATAACCGTAACTCACAAAACGACCGGCGCCTTCGTCAGCAGTTGTCCCTCACGTAATGGCAATCAGGCGCCTCTGGCCGTCTGGGTTAATCCACTCCAAAATAAAAGCATCGCTTACTCCCATCGTCCATTGACCGAATATACGAGCGGAACCGGGATTTCATTCCATATCGAGCATCCGGATAACCTTAGGATTCGGTTGGAATGCTCGAGACGATCGAATCGTTTAGCCGATCACTCATTCGAACTAGGTCTGCGACCGATTTCGCTCCCATCTTCAACATAACGTGACTGCGATGGACTTTAACCGTGACCTCGCTCAGGTCGAGCGCAGCAGCAATTTGTTTGTTCGGAAGTCCCTGGGCCACCAATCGCATGATCTCCCGCTCACGCGGCGTCAGCGATTCGAAAAGCGTACGCAATTGATCGCGCGCCCGCGCCTCGCAGCGCCGCTGGCTATCCCGGGCGATGCCGGCCCGGATGGCATCAAGCAGCTCCTGCTCGCGGAACGGTTTAGACAGAAAGTCGACGGCGCCATGCTTCATCGCCTGAACCGACATCTGCACGTCGCCGTATCCGGTGATGAAGATGATCGGAAGCATCGCCCCCTGCTCCAACAGCTTTCGCTGGAATTCCAGTCCGCTGGGGGCCGATCCAGGAAATCGCACGTCCAGCACGAGGCACGATGGTACGCCGAGGTCGGTCCTGCGCAAGAACTCTTCCGTGGAATCGAAGGTCTCAACCGGCAGGTTTACGGATCGGCACAGATTGTCGAGACTCGCACGCACCTGTGCGTCGTCGTCGATAATAAACACGATGGAATCGGTACCGTTCATGATGGAGCTCCCGCCGGCAGGATAACGCGAAAGGCAACGCCCCGCGGCGATCGCTGGGAGACGTTGATCCTTCCCCCGTGAAGCTTCACGATGGTCCTGCAGATCGACAACCCCATACCCATTCCATTCTTCTTGGTCGAATAGAACGGCTCGAATATCCGCGTTATGTCGGCATCGACAAAGCCGCTGCCGCAGTCCTCGAAGACGATAGACACCCGATTGCCCGGAGAGTGCTCTGTACGGATCAGAAGCTCGGCCGTATTCGCCATCAGGTCGCTCATCGCCTCGACGGCATTGTTCAACAGGTTCAGAAAGACGTGCTGCAACTGCACCCGGTCTCCCCGGATCGGCGGCAAGCCGGGTTCGAACTGGAACGATATTTTGATCTCGGCCTTCCTGAATCCCAGTTGAGTGAGCTCGAACACGCTGCCGACAAGCTCATTGACGTCCATGGTCTTCAGTTCGGAAGGCTCCTCGCTGACCAGGCTTCGTATCTTGTTGATCACCTCGGCGGCTCGTTCGCCCGCCGCGATCATGGCATCGACGGATTTCGCAATTTCCGAGAATTCCGGCGGATTTCGTTGCAACCAGTTGCGCGCGGCGGCGCCGTTGGCCACAATCGCCCCGAGCGGCTGATTGATCTCGTGCGCGATCGAAGCCGTGAATTCGCCGACCGTGATAATTCTTCCGATGCGGCCGAGCTCAACCTGGCTTTTTCGCAACTCGACCTCCGCACGGACCCGCTTGGCCGTCGCCCTGATCAACTGGTTGTTGCTTCGGCGCAGGTCCGCGGTTCGCTCGTCGACGCGGCGTTCCAGTTCGGCATGCATCTGGAGAAGTTGCGCGACCATACGGCGGCGATGCGAACTCAGAATGTTGGCGACAGTCGCATAAATCGCGAAAGCCGTCAGCCATGGAAGGTCTTTGATGCCCAGACCGAATATGCCGATCGGATACGCAAAGGCGTATTCGACCGCAACGATCGAGAGCAACGCCGCGAGCCAGCCGG
>JAFEFK010000322.1 GCA_018240625.1 Pseudomonadota bacterium | reverse complement strand
GCGCCTTGGTCGGGATGCAGCCCCAGTTGTTGCAGATTCCGCCGAGATATTGCTTCTCGACGATCGCGGTCTTGAAGCCGAGCTGGGCGGCGCGGATCGCGGTGACGTATCCGCCGGGTCCGGAGCCGATCACGACGACGTCGAAGGAGGTATCAGGCATTATAAATCACTCATCATGAGGGCAAACATTCCGGCAATCCAAAGCAAGATGACGAGCATGGCCAAGCTAAGCAACGTCCAGGACAGTCCCGTCATTCCTAAATTGCGCTGTCTAACGATCAACGACGAGACTACAAAGACACCGCTGATCGCGAACGGGCCATAAACTATGACCCGCTCGAAGCTAACCATCACACCACCATCATGACCGGATTTTCGATCAGCTTCTTGAACGCCGTGATCAGCTCGGCGCCGAGCGCGCCGTCGATGGCGCGGTGGTCGCAGGACAACGTCACGCTCATCATCGGCGCCACCACGATCTGGCCGTTGCGCACGACCGCGCGATCCTCTCCGGTACCGACGGCGAGGATCGAGGACTGCGGCGGGTTGATGACAGCCGTGAAATCCTTGATGCCGTACATGCCAAGGTTCGACACCGACGACGTGCCGCCCTGGTATTCGTTCGGCTTGAGCTTCTTGGCCTTGGCGCGCGCGGCGAGATCCTTCATTTCGTTGGAGATCGCAGACAGCGACTTGAGCTCGGCCTGGCGAATGATCGGCGTGATCAGACCGAACGGCAATGCAACGGCGACGCCGATGTCGGAATGCTTGTGTCGAAGCATCGCCGCCTCGGTCCACGACACGTTCGCTTCCGGGATCTTCTGCAGCGCGAGCGCCATCGCCTTGATGGCAAAATCGTTGACGGAAAGCTTGTAGAGCGGCTTGCCGTCCTTGTTCTTGCCGGCGGCGGCGTTGATCTCTTCCCGCGCCGCGTTCAACTTGCTGAGATCGCAATCCACCGTCAGATAAAACGTCGGCATCGAATTCGTCGCAGCGGTCAAACGCTGCGCGATGGTCCGGCGCATGGAATCGTGCGGGATGCTCTCGTAGCTGCCGCCCTCGTACAGCGCGAGGATCTGCTGATCGGACATCGCGGGCGCGCCGACGCTCGCACCGGCTCCCCCTGAAGCCGCCGCTGCGGGCGCCTTGAGGCCCTTGCCCGATTTTGCTTCCGCCACATCGCGCGCGACCACGCGGCCGTGCGGGCCGGAGCCATTGATGCGTGCCAACTCGATGCCGGCCTCTTTCGCCAGCCGCCGAGCCAGCGGCGAGGAGAAGATGCGCGCATGCCCGTTGGCCTGCGGTGTTGATTTTCCAATCGGCTGCGCCGCAGCACTACCTGCTCCCTCTCCCCGCTGGGGAGAGGGTTGGGGTGAGGATGGGGTGAGGAGCCGCTCTCTCGAGTTAGGTCGCCTCACCCGGATCGCTTCGCGATCCGACCTCTCCCCGCTGGGGAGAGGTGAACACCGCCTCCGGCGTGCCCGCTTCGACCAAATGC
>JAFEFK010000321.1 GCA_018240625.1 Pseudomonadota bacterium | reverse complement strand
GGCAGGCACTCCGCGATCATCCGGTGGCATGGGACAGGATCGACGGCCGCATGCGCGCGCTATCGGCAACCGACGATCTGATCGCACAAACCGACGGCCGGGGCTGCGATATCATCGATCTCCTGCGCGCGGAGCTCGGACCTTACGGCCACGCACGTTTCATCCTGAACGGCGATCCGCTGGTCCTGCCGGGCAGACTCGCGGTCAGCCTGGCGCTGATGTTTCACGAACTGGCCACCAACGCGGCCAAGTACGGGGCGTTGTCCGCGCCCCATGGCCTGCTTCACGTCTCATGGACTGTAACCGATAACCTCCTCTCCATCATCTGGGACGAATCCGGCGGACCTGTCATCACGGCACCGGGCAAGCCCGGCTTCGGCACGAAACTGCTGAACAGCGGACTGCGCGGCTTCGATGGAAAAGCGGAGATCGCCTATCTCGCCACCGGGCTGCACTGCATGATGCAATGCCGGATCGAGCCCGCTCGCTCAACGCCATCCCTCAATCAATGATGGCGACCGCGCGCGTCCAGCCTGCGGAGGCGCGTTCGATCTTGACCGGGAAGCAGGACACCGTGAAACCCGTCGCCGGCAACTGTTCGAGGTTGTGCAGCTTCTCGATATGGCAATAGCCGATGTGACGGCCGGCCTTGTGGCCTTCCCAGATCAGGCTGGCGTCTCTGGTCGCGGCATATTTCTTCGCGGTGTGGACGAACGGCGCGTCCCAGCTCCAGCCGTCGATCCCGGTCAGTCGCACGCCGCGCTCGAGCAGATACATCGTCGCCGCGTAGCCCATGCCGCACCCCGACGAGACGTAATCGGGTCGGCCGTATTTGGCACCAGCCGAGGTGTTGACCACTACGATCTCCAGCGGCTTCAGCGTATGGCCAATGCGCCTCAGCTCGGCTTCGACGTCGGCGGCGGTGGCGACATAGCCATCCGGCAGGTGGCGAAAGTCCAGCTTCACGCCGGGTTGCAAACACCACTCCAGCGGCACTTCGTCGATGGTCCAGGATCGCTCGCCGCGATTCATGGTGGGATGGAAATGCCAGGGCGCATCCAGATGCGTGCCGTTATGGGTCGAGAGCTGCACCTGCTCCACCGCCCAGCCCTGCCCGTCCGGCAGGTCCGCAGCCTTCAGGCCGTCGAAGAATTGCAGCATGCGCGGCAATCCCTGCTGATGATCGATGTAAGCGATCGCGGGACCGTTGCCCGGAGGATCGGCCGGCACGTCGTTCTGCAGCGGGACCGAGATATCGATCAGTCGTCTGGCCATGGTGAATTCTCCCAGGCCATATCTTAGGGCGCTTTTCGGTCCGCGCGAATGCCGCTGATACGACGGCGACTGATTTACCAACCGCACACCTCAATTCACCGGCGTGGTGCGCTCCTCGT
>JAFEFK010000320.1 GCA_018240625.1 Pseudomonadota bacterium | reverse complement strand
TACCTGACGGTCGGAGCCATCGGCGCTGGTCCGGACAAAAATAAAACCTGCGTCAATCGATGCAGGTCCAAGGGTAAGACTAACCGGTAACCCAGAATGAACGCCAATACCCGTCACGGTGGCTTGCGACCGAAGCGTCGTCTGGCGGCTGGATTTCATAAACACTTGCCCAAGTGACTCATCACGAATGTCGGATCACGCCGGAGAGGCAACGATTCGTTCCGCGATTCCCCAAATCACGGGCGAAACATACCGGTTGCCACAAAGCGCGCCAACTCACGCTTCTTTACCGATTGTTACCCCATCTCCGCCGCAATCGCGCCGCCTGTTAACCAAATTTGACCGCAGCGGACGACCCCGACACAAAGCTCTATCAAAACCTTAAGTGCATAATTTTTCATTAATAATCAAACCATTAAACAAAATAATTAATGTACTGAGGCAGCAAAAGAAAAGGGCTCCGGAAAATCTGTCCGAAGCCCTGCTCTACTCGCAAATGTTACAGGCGTCAGTTAGCCTGGCGGCGCAGGAATGCCGGGATATCGAGATGGTCGTCGCCCTGTGGCGCGGGTGCAACAGGTGACGGGCGGCCGTGGGAATCCAGACCCTGCGGCGCAGGCCGGCGGGCGTACTCCGATACCGGGTCCTTACCCGCGTTGTTGGCCATCTGCTCGGCGACGCTGCGCTGCGGCCGGCGATCCGGCAGCGGCGGCATCGGGGCCATTGCGGGTCCAGAGGCGCGGGCCGCGATCGGCGGCTCGGTTTCCTCATCGCGGCGGCCAAGACCGACATTGGCAAGACGCTGCAACAATGACAGCCGGGCCTTTTGGGGATGATCCTCTTCAGCCTCACCCCGCGCCTGACGAATTTCGTTCTGGGCAGGCATCGGCAGCTCTTCCAGCCGCGGCATCCGCGGGGCGCGAACCGGGGCGCGCTCGGCCTGCTGCGGAATGAAGTTTTCGGGCGGCGCCGGTTCGTGAACCTCACGAGTGGCGATGTCCTGATCCGGGAACAGCGTGGGCTTCTGGGCGATCGGGCGGACCATGACGTCGCCGTAGGCCGCCGTTTGCATCGCGACCGGCGCAACAGGCTGCATCGGCTCGGCGACCGCCGCGGCGATCGCCGCGAGCGCTGCGCGTTCGACATTGACGCCGGACGCGGCGGGGGCGGCCTGGGCCGGACGCTGGGTCTCGGGCTTCTGCACGAGATTGGCGGCAAGGCGCTGATTGTCCGCGCGCAACTTCGCGGTCAGATCGGCAAGACGCGTATCGGGGGCGCCCGATGATGCGACAGCGGGCGTCGCAGCGGCAGCCGGCGCGGTCGCATTGCGGGCAATCGCGGCCTGCTCGATGCCGGTGGCGACCACCGACACGCGAATGATGCCATCGAGGCTCTCGTCGAAGGTCGCGCCGACGATAATGTTGGCGTCCTGATCGACTTCTTCGCGAATCCGCGTCGCGGCTTCATCGACCTCGAACAGGGTCAGGTCCTTGCCGCCCGTGATCGAAATCAGCAAGCCACGCGCACCCTTCATCGAACTGTCGTCGATCAGCGGGTTCGCGATCGCGGCTTCGGCGGCGGTCAACGCACGCTTGTCGCCGGAAGCCTCGCCGGTCCCCATCATCGCCTTGCCCATTTCGCGCATCACGGCGCGGACGTCGGCGAAGTCGAGGTTGATGAGGCCTTCCTTGACCATCAAGTCGGTGATGCAGGCAACGCCCGAGTACAGCACCTGGTCGGCCATCGCGAAGGCGTCTGCGAAGGTGGTTTTTTCATTGGCGACCCGGAACAGGTTCTGGTTCGGGATGATCAGCAGGGTGTCGACCACCTTGTGCAATTCGGAGATGCCCGAATCCGCCGTCCGCATGCGGCGCTGGCCTTCGAAGTGGAACGGCTTGGTGACGACGCCGACGGTCAGGATGCCCATGTCGCGCGCGGTCTTGGCGATCACAGGCGCTGCACCTGTGCCGGTGCCGCCGCCCATGCCGGCGGTGACGAACACCATGTTGGCGCCGGAGAGATGATCGCGGATCTCGTCGATGACTTCCTGCGCCGCGGCCGCGCCGACGTCCGGCTGCGAACCGGCGCCGAGACCCTGCGTGACCTGCGTGCCCATCTGCACGATGCGCTGCGCCTTCGACATCGTCAGCGCCTGCGCGTCGGTATTGGCGACGACGAAATCGACGCCGACCAGCCCGGCCGTGATCATGTTGTTGACCGCGTTGCCGCCGGCACCGCCGACACCGAATACGGTGATGCGCGGCTTCAGCTCGTGAATGTCAGGAACGTTGAGATTGATGGTCATGGTTGCCTCTCGATTACACGCGCGGTGTCGCTATGCCTGCGGTCGTCGACCGCGGGAGTTGATGGAAATCTGCAAATCGGCGGAAAAATCATCAGAAGCCCTCCCGGAGCCATCGTCCGACTTTTCCGAAATAACCGTCCGTCCCTGTCCGGAGCTGCCGCGTATGCCGCGGTTCGACGTGTTCAAGGTGTGCGTATTGCGGATACACCAGAAGACCGGTGGGGACCGCGAACGAAGCGCTCTTGGCCTCGTTGGGAAGCCGGCCAAAGCCGAGCGGACGGCCGATACGAACCGGACGGCCAAGGATGCGGCTTGCAAGTTCGGGGACACCGGTCAGTTGCGAAGCGCCGCCGCTCAGGACAACCCGCGCCCGCGGCTCAGCCGCAAAGGGGGAATCCGCGAGCCGGTCCCTGACCATTTCAAAAATCTCCTCGACACGCTGCCGGACGATGTTGGCGATCGTCGCGCGCGATACGACCTGGGGCGCATCGCTATCGCTGTCGCCAGCGTTCGGCACCGTCATCAATTCGCGCGCATCGGAGCCGCCCGTCAGCACCGTGCCATATAACGTCTTGATTCGCTCGGCATCCGCAATGCACGCGCCCAAACCGCGCGCGAGATCCATCGTGACGTGTTGACCGCCGACCGCGAAGCCGCTCGCATGGACGAAACGTCCCGCCGAATAGATCGCAATCGTTGTCGTCCCCGCGCCCATCTCGACGACAGCGGCGCCGATGTCGGCTTCGTCATCGGTCAGAACCGACAGGCCGGCCACATAAGGACTTGCGGCCATGGCTTCGACGGTGAGGTGGCAGCGCTCGACCGCCAGCATCAGATTTTTCGCAACCGTCGCTTCCGTGGTGACGACGTTCATGTCGACACCGAACTGGCGCGCCACCATGCCCTTGGGATCGCGGATGCCCTTCACGCCATCGAGCGAATAACCGACCGGCAGAGCATGCAGCACCGTGCGCCCGGAAGCGGTAGCATGACGCATCCCGGCTGACGTGATGCGGCTGACATCGGACGGCGTGACAGCGCCGCCCTGAATATCTGCGGCCGCCTCGACCAGTTGTCCCTGAAGCCGGCCCGCCGAAACCGGCAGCAGCACCGACTCGACGCGAACCTTGGCCATCCGCTCCGCCAGCGACACCGCCTGTCGCACGGCCTGTTCGCATTCCGCCAGGTCGGTCACCGCGCCGGCCTTCATGCCGCGCGACTGGATTTGGCTGTAACCGATCAATTCGACCGCGTGAGTTCGTCCACGCAGCGCATCGTTCGGCGCGCTCGGCTTCAGCCGCGCGATCATGCAGGCGATCTTGCTGGTGCCGATGTCCAGCGACGCCACCAGCGCGCTGCGATTCTGCTGCATCGGCCGGGTCTTCGGGGTCTGGTTGCGATCGAGGCCGCTCATGCGTTACCGGCCTTCTTGCTGGCCTTCTTGAACTGATCGGCGCGGGCCTTGGCCGCGTCTTCGGAGAGCCGGACCGTCAGCCGATCGGGCAGCCGCATGTCGATGGCGGTGATGTCCCGCGAGAGCAGCCGGTCGTCCTTGTCGAGCCGGACCAGCGTCGTCAGCGCATTGCCGACGTCGGCTTCCGGCAGCCGGATATCGAGACCGTCCTTGAGCCGCAAGTTCCAGCGCCGCTCGCCGACAAAGATCGCCGCCTTGAGCTGGCTGTTCACGACGGGATATTTCTCGACCAGCGCAAGGAAATCCCTGGCGCGGGTTTCTGCCCCCTTGCCGACCACCAGCGGCAGCGACGCAAAGCTGCGGGTCACGTAGGGCTCCAGCACCGCGCCGTCATCGGCGATCACGGACAGCTTGCCGTTCTCCTGCCACAGCGCGAAGGCCTTCCGCTCGGTGATGTTGATCTGCAGGGCGCCCGGATAAAGCTTCAGCACGGTTGCATCGGCGATCCACGGATTTGCCTTCAGACTGTCGCGCACGCTGGCGGCATCGAGAAACAGCAGCGAGGAGCGGCCGTTGACGCCGCCGATGGCCAATACTTCGTCCTGCGTCAGTTGCTTGCGGCCGTTGATGGTCACGGCGGTGATACGGAAGCCCGCTGCATTGGCGAAGGCGTTGCGCGTATCGCTCAAGGCCGCGATCGCCTCATCGACGTGGCCGCCCCGGACGATGCCCAATGCGGCGCTGCCGCCCAGGACCGCGATGGTCAGGGCCGCACCCAGCCGGCGCGGAATATAACGTTCGAGCAGCGCAATCGCGCGATTGGGATTCTTGGCGCGCTCCGCCAGGCGCGCGTCACGCGCATGCTTCACCTTCGCGATCCGCTCGCGCAACAGGACGCCCGCCCCGACGGCGGCCATCCTGATCAGGCCGGTCGCCTTCAGGTCAGATCTGGACCCCGGCGATTTCAGCGACCGATCGGGGCGTCCTCCACCATCCATTGCACGAGCTCGTCACATGTTATGCCGCAACGCTTGCGGGCTCTGGCACTAGTGCCCGTTTCTGAAGTTCGTGAATTATCGCGGCAAACTCGTCCGCGATCTTCAGAAACAAAGGGCACCAGCAAAATATCGATTGCGAGTGTCGCACTTCGATTTGAAGTTCCTGCACCAACTTGCGACACCGGACACAGGGCTTCAAATCGGCGACACCAGTGGTCTCGGTCGTGCCGGGCGGGTGCCGACCTCAGGTCAGAGGAGGTCCGCGGTTCCCTCGATGCGATCGACGAAGCGGAAACCCGCAACAGCTCACGCCCCGGCAGCCAAGCGCCACATGCGCCGCCAGCGTTAACCTTCGGACGTCCTGGTAAACAAATGGTAAAGCGCACGTGAGCAGGGCGTGTTTTGATGCGATAAAAGAATGCGTTGCGGTGTTTTGGACTCACCTCGCCCCCGGAATTGGACGACCCGGGCAGGTTCTCGCGTCCAGCCGCCGCCGCTGCTGTCAGTCCGGGCGGCTGGCCTGGGCTGCGAGCGCGATCTGATCGCGCAGAAAATCGGCGAATGCGATCCCCTGCGCCTTGAGCGCCTTGGGATACAGCGATGCGGCGGTCAAGCCCGGCAGGGTATTGGTTTCGAGGTAGACTGGCCCCGTGCCTGTCACGATGAAATCGGTGCGGGAGTAGCCGCGGCACGACAGCGCGCGGTGCGCCTTCAGCGCTTCCTCCATGATCTGCGCGGTAACCGCAGGTGAGAAGCGCCCCGGACAAATCTCCTGGGTGGACTTGAGCAGATATTTTGCGGTGTAGTCGAACGCACCCTCGGCCGGAATGATCTCGATGGGCGGCAGCGCGACCAGCGAACCATCGGAGCGCTCCAGCACGCCGCAGGTCGCCTCGATGCCGGCCACGAACGGCTCGATCACATATTCTTCGGCCCGTGCCGCATTGCGCACGGCAACGAGATCCTGTTTCGCGTTGACAAAGATCAGCCCGTAGCTCGATCCGTCGCGGGCGGGTTTTGCGATCAGGCGGCCATGCTCCGCGAACGCGCGATCGATGTCCTCCAGCGGCACATTCGCGGGGGCCGTCACGCCCGCGATGACAGCAAAACGCTTGGCTGCGATCTTGTCGAACGCAAGATGCGACGACGCCGACCCCGATCCGGTAAAGGGAACGCGGCGCATTTCGCACATGGCCTGCAACTCGCCATTCTCCGCGCGGCCGCCGTGCAGGCCGAGCACCAGCACACGGCCTTCGGATGCAGCCCGATCGAGCGCCTGCGCCAGCGGCATGCTGCGTCCGCCCGGCACAAATTCGTCCTCGAACGGTCGCGTGTGCGCCAGCAAAGCCTCGGATTTGACGTCACGCACGTCATCGCGCACGTCCCAGAACCACAGATCGGCCTCGGGCAAGGCGCGATGCAGCGCCTGCGCGCTCGCGACCGAGACGAGACGCTCCTTGTTGCTGCCGCCGAACAGAATGGTGGTTTGCATTTTCCGATCCATCATAATGCGGTGTCATTCCCCGATGCGCAATCGTGCATCTTTGGACGCTCGCGTCTTGCTAGCGAACCCGGAAGCCAGCGATTGTGTCACCTGCCGGATTCCGGTTTCTCGCTACGCGAGCCACGGAATGACACCTCAATCCTGAACCTCACGCCCTACTCCACTCCAATCCGCTTAATTTCCCATTGCAGGTCGATGCCCGAATGTTTTTTTACGCGCTCGCGCACGGTGTCTCCCAGCGTCTCGATGTCGCGCGCGGTGGCATCGCCGGTGTTGATAAGGAAATTGCAGTGCATCTCCGACACCTGCGCGCCGCCGATGCGATGGCCGCGCATTCCGGCGGCGTCGATCAGCTTCCACGCGCTATGCCCCGGTGGATTCTTGAACGTCGATCCGCCGGTCTTTTCGCGGATCGGCTGCACCGTCTCGCGGTGGGTCTGCACCTCATCCATGCGCGCACGGATCGCTTCGGGATTACTGAGGCGTCCGCGAAACGTCGCCGACGTGAAGATGACAGAGGGATAGATCGCGCTGTTGCGATAGCTGAACTTCATGCCGGCGTTGTCGACCGTCATCTTGTCGCCACGGCGGTTGACAGCCGTGGCTGCGATCAAAACATCCTTTGTCTCGCTGCCGTTAGCGCCGGCGTTCATGCGCAGCGCGCCGCCGATGGTGCCGGGAATCCCGAAGTAGAATTCTAGTCCGCCGATATTCGCAGCCGCAGCAGTTTCCGCGACGCGCTTGTCGAGCGCGGCGGCGCCTGCGCGCACGGTGTCGCCATCGGCGGTGACCTCGCCGAACCCGCGCGGCGACAGGCGGATCACCACGCCGGGCAATCCCCTGTCGCGCACGATCAGATTGGAGCCGACGCCGACGCACGCGATCGGAATTTCATCGGGCAGATGCCGCAGAAAGTAAGCGAGATCGTTTTCGTCTGCCGGCGTGAACAGCACCTGCGCCGGGCCGCCGACGCGAAACCAGGTCAGCGGCGCCAGCGGCTCATTCGCCAGCATCCGCCCGCGCAGTTCGGGCATCCCGGATTTCAGTTTTGCAGTGATGTCGGGGAAGGTGGGGGAAGTCATGAGCACAACGCAGCCGCAATGACTGACTGTCCCCTCTCCCGCTTGCGGGGGAGGGTTAGGGTGGGGGCACTTTCTCGCAAGCAATCAATTTGAGAAGAACCCCCTCTCCACCTCTCCCCCGCAAGCGGGAGAGAGAGCAGGCCATGCCACGCGGCACGTTTGCTGCTTTTCACAACCGATGAAGCAACGACACTCATCCCAGCGCCTTGAGTTCGCCCGGCAGCGCGTAAGCCCATTGCGTGATGTTGCCGGCGCCGAGGCAGACCACGTAGTCGCCGGACTTGGCATGACCCGCGATCACGCCCGCCAGCGCGGCGGAGTCCTGCAGCGGAATGACCTCGCGGTGGCCATGCGCGCGCAGGCCCAGCACGAAGTGATCGCGATCGATTCCTTCGATCGGCGCTTCACCCGCCGGATAGACTTCCGCGACGATCACCGTGTCGGCGTCGTTGAAGCAGGTGCAAAATTCCTCGAACAGCGACTGCAGCCGCGTGAAGCGATGCGGCTGCACCACGGCGATGATCTTGCCGCCGGTGGATTCGCGCGCCGCTTTCAGCACCGCCGCGATCTCGACCGGATGATGGCCGTAGTCGTCGATGATGGTGACGCCGTTCCACTCGCCGGTCTTGGTGAAGCGGCGCTTGACGCCGCCAAAGCCCGCGAGCGCCTTGCGAATGGTCGCGTCGGGAATGCCAAGCTCGTGCGCCACCGCGATCGCGGCCGTGGCATTGAGCGCGTTATGACGGCCCGGCATCGGCAGCACGAAATCCGCGATCTCGTGCGCGGCGTCGGTCTTACGATTGCGGAACACCACCTTGAACTGCGAGCCGCCGCCCATCGGCGTGAGATCGACGAGCCGCGCATCGGCCTGCGGATTCTCGCCATAGGTGATGATGCGGCGATCCTCGATCTTGCCGACCATTGTTTGAACAACAGGATGATCGGTGCACATCACCGCAAACCCGTAGAACGGCACGTTCTCGACAAAGAAGCGGAACGCGTCCTGCACGGCATCAAACGTCTTGAAGTGATCGAGGTGCTCGGGATCGACATTGGTGACGATGGCGACGTCGGTCGGCAACTTCAGGAAGGTGCCGTCGCTCTCGTCGGCTTCCACCACCATCCATTCGCCGGCTCCCAATCGCGCATTGGTGCCGTAAGCGTTGATGATGCCGCCGTTGATGACGGTCGGATCGAAATCACCGGCATCGAGCAGCGCCGCCACCATCGAAGTGGTGGTAGTCTTGCCGTGGGTGCCGGCAATGGCGACGCAGCTTTTCAGCCGCATCAGCTCCGCCAGCATCTCGGCGCGGCGCACCACGGGAATGCGCTGCGCGCGCGCCGCCATCAGCTCCGGATTGTCACGCTTGATCGCGGTCGACACCACCAGCACATCGGCGCCCGCGACGTTCTCGGCCTTATGGCCGACGCTGACCTTGATGCCTTTCTCGCGCAGGCGGCTGACATTGGCGCCCTCGGAGGCGTCCGAGCCCTGCACCGTGTAACCAAGATTGCACAGCACCTCGGCGATGCCGCTCATGCCAATGCCGCCGATGCCGACGAAGTGGATGGGGCCGATTTCGCGCGGCAGTCTCATGAAACCTTCCCGGCGTCGTCGGGACGCCCTGCGATTGTGATGGCCGTCATCCTGAAGTGCGAGCCGTTTCTGCAACGGCAGCCTCGAAGGATGCGGCCGTCGCCCTTCGAGGGCCATGCAAGCATGGCCGCCTCAGGGTGACGGCCTTCTGATTCGCACTGACTACATCATGCACTAAATTCGCGCCACCCTGACAATCCACGGGATTTCCGATTTCCGTCCTATTCAAGTCCCTCGATCTGGAACGCACTCAATGGCGGCGGCAATCCCGGAGGCCGCTCGCCCGACAGAAACGAAGCCAGATACATCTTGCCAAGCGCATGGCTGGTTTCGAAGGTGTCGGGCTTCAACCGTCCGCCGCGGATGGCGCGCGTGAATCCGTCGAGCGATAGCGCCGAGATATCCTTGTCCGGCTCCGACCGGTGACCGAGCGCAGAGGCGCTGAACAGAACGCCTGCGTAATACAGCCGCGTCAGCGCCTGTGCTGCTGCGAGCTGCTTGTGAAGCTGCTCGCCCGGCGCACGACCAAGCCACGCCCGCAACAGCACCGTCTCCAGTTCCGGGGACGGCGCAAAATTGTCGAGCGCCGTCGCGACATCGACGAGCGGATCATTACGATACGCCGACTCCCAATCGATCAGCCACAGGCGGCGGCCGTCGAACAGGATGTTGCGCGGCAAGACATCGTTGTGACTGGACACCGAATGCTCGGAATTCCAGCCGTCTCGAATACGCGCAAGGCGCTCGGTCGCAACATCGAGCACGCCGGGCGCAAACAGCCCCGTGCGGCACACATGGGCCCACAGCCGCGCAACGATATCGGGATAGCTTACGAAGTGAGGAAATGTCTTCGTCGCCTGAAGGTGCGCCAGCAACTCGCCCAACGCCCTCGCCAATCCGGCCGCTCTGCCGGGATAGGCGGCGAGCGGTTGCGTCTCGATGAAATCCGTCACCGCAACGCGCGCCTGCTCGTTCACATAATGGATACGCGGGGCGATGCCGGCCTCCGCCGCGATCTGCATGGAGGCATACTGATGCGGGTTGCGCAGCGGACTTGCCTCGCCTTCGATCCGCAGGACGTAGCGGCGTCCGCCGGTCTCGACTCGAAACACCGACGCGCCCGATACGCCGCCGGGAACGGGCCTGATCGCGCTGACAGGTGCCGCGCCAAAAGCCGCACGAAGCGCAGCGTGCGCCGTCTCGCGGTGGTCAGCCGCTATAAATTCAAACGAACTTTTGCTCATGCGTTTGACGATATAGCAGAGCTGCTGACCCGCTGTCTCAGGCCGAGAGCCGCGCGACTTTCATCACCATGTCCGCCAGCCGCTCCGCGGCATCGAGCCGGCCGACGGTGCGCGCGGCAGAGGCCATCGTCGCGAGCCGCGCCGGCTCGGAGGCGAGCGCTGACAATTCCGACGCAAGGCGCTCGGGCGTGAAATCGGATTGCGGAATCCGGATCGCGCCACCGGCATCGGCAAGCACGCCGGCGTTTGCAAACTGGTCCTGATCGATCGCGCCGGGCAACGGCACCAGAATGGAGGGCCGGCCGATGGCGCCCAGTTCGGCCACGGTGCCCGCGCCGGAGCGCGAGATGATGAGATGGTTCGAAGCGAGCCGCGCCGGCAGATCGCTGAAGAACGGCGCCAACTCGGCCTTGACCTTGAGCCGGTCGTAGACCGCGCGCACGCGCGCCATGTCCTCGTCGCGCACCTGTTGCGTCAGGATCAGGCGGCCCAACAACGCCGGTTCGAGCTTTTCGATGGCGGGCGGCACGATGTCGCTCATGACGCGGGCACCCTGGCTGCCGCCGACCACAAGCACGCGAAATGCCTCATCCATACCCGGCGCTGCAAACGGCACGGCCGCCGCGGTCAGGATCGCAGGCCGCATCGGCGTGCCCGTCGTCGTGGTCTTGCCGACCAGCGAGGGCTCCTTGTCGAGCACGCCGGGCAATGACGTCGCAATCGCGCTGACACGCTTCGACAGGAAACGGTTGGCGCGGCCCATCACCGCGTTGGCGTCGTGGATCACGGTGGGAATGCCGGCGAGCCGCGCCGCCATCAACGGCGGCACGGTGGGGTAACCGCCGAAGCCGACCACGGCGGCGGGCTTCAGCCGGCGCATCAGGTTGAAAGCGATAGCGGTGCCGGTGGCCAGCATCAGCGCGGTGCGCGCGAGCGCCTGCGGCGAGCGGCCGCGCACCGTTTCGCTCGGCACGACGTCGATCATGTCCTTGGAGAACAATCCGCTGTAGCGCAGCGCGCGCGAATCCGTGGCGAGGCGCACGCGCAGGCCGCGTTTCATCAATTCGACGCCAAGCGCCTCGGCGGGAAACAGATGCCCCCCGGTGCCACCGGCGGCGAGAAGAATGAGCGGCGGAGCAGTCATGAAATTCGTTGTCCTAACAAAGTCCCCGTCGTCATGGCCGGGCTTCGTCCCGCCATCCACGTCTGTCTTTGTCACACGTCTTAAAGACGTGGATGCCCGGCACAAGGCCGGGCATGACGGCATGGTTACGGCGACACAATGTCATGCGTAGCTGGCGGCTGAGCTGGCCTGATTGATCGATTCGATTTCGGTACGTGGCCGCTGCCGCGTCAGTGCCAGCATCATGCCGACGCCATAGGCCAGCGAGACCATCGACGAACCGCCATACGAGATGAACGGCAGCGTCATGCCCTTGGCCGGAATCAGATGCAGGTTGACCGCCATGTTGATCGCGGCCTGCGCGCCGAACATGATCGCCAGCCCCGATGCTGCGAACCGCGAAAACAAATCCTCTGTCGTATAGGCCCGCGAGAGGGTGCGGATCACGATGAAGCTGAACAGCGCCAGCAGCGCGAGGCACATCATGATGCCGAATTCCTCTGCGCCGACCGCGAACACGAAATCGGTGTGGCTGTCCGGCAGGCTGCGCTTGGCGATGCCCTCGCCCGGGCCGAGTCCGAACCAGCCGCCGTTTCCGAAGGCCTCCATCGCGGTATCCACCTGGAAGGTGTCACCCGAGGCCGGATCCATGAAGCGCTGGATACGCACGGCCACGTGCGGCACCAGCATATAGGCAGCGAACAATCCCGCGGCGGCCGTCCCCGCGAGGCCGAACACCCAGATGATCCGCATGCCCGCGATGAAGAACAGCGCGCCCCATACCATCAGGATCAGCATGGTCTGGCCGAAGTCCGGCTCCATCACCAGCAGCGTCACGAGCCCCAGCAGCAGCGCGAGCGCCATCGAGGTCGCCGGCATCTCGAGCTTGCGTGCGGATTCCGCAAACAGCCACGCCGCCAGCACCACGAAGGCGGGCTTTGCGGATTCCGACGCCTGGATGTTGACGCCAATGATCGTGATCCAGCGTTTGGCGCCTTTGACTTCAGGGCCGAGCCAGAGCGTCGCCAGGATCAGGATCACGCTCACGGCGAACATGATCAGCGCGGAGCGGCGGATCTGGCGCGGCGTCATGAACGACACGCCGATCATGACGATGACGGACGGGATCAGGAACAGGACATGACGATGAAAGAAATGAAACGGATCGAGCCCGATCCGCGTCGCCACCGACGGGCTCGCCGCCAGCGACAGCACGACGCCAGTCAGCATCAGCACGATGATGGCGGCCAGCAGCGGCCGATCAACGGTCCACCACCATTCCGAGAGCGGGGTACGTTGTTCGCGTGAAATCATGACGGGTCCTGCGCGCGGAGATCATCCCATTGGTCCCCTATCGTGGTTACCGGAGAGTTAAGGAGACAGCTAATATCTCCGTCATCAACGGGCTTGACCCGGTCATCCATCTTTCTTCACGAAATTTCATGAACCTTGATGGATGCCCGGATCAAGTCCGGGCATGACGCCTGGGTTTTCAGCAAAATCGTCGTGCTATCCCATCGGCTTCAGGCCCGGCAGTGCCGTGACCCGTTCGCGAAACCGGTCGCCGCGAATTTCAAAATTGCGGTACTGGTCGAACGAGGCGCAGGCCGGCGACAACAGCACCACGGCATCGGACAGACCCGACGCCTCGGCATCGCGGGCGGCAGCCGGCACGGCCGCATCCAGCGTCTCGCTGATCTCGTACGCCACCTTGCCCTCGAGCGTCGCGGCGAATTCCTTGGCCGCCTCCCCGATCAGATAGGCTTTCCGGATGCGCGGAAAGTAGTCGGCGAGCGAGGTAATCCCGCCGGTTTTCGGCTTGCCGCCGGCGATCCAGAAAATATCCGAAAACGACGAGAGCGCTTTTTCAGTGGCATCGGCGTTGGTGCCTTTGGAGTCGTTGACGAACAGCACGTTGGCCCTGCGCCCGACCTGCTCCATGCGATGCGCGAGACCGGGAAAACTGCGCAGGCCCTTTTGCAGAACTTCATGACTGACGCCAAGCGCCAGCGCCGCCGCCGAGGCGCACGCGGCGTTCTGTGCGTTGTGCCGCCCGCGCAGCGATCCGATGCCGCCGATATCGGCGATCTCGCGGCGCGCGCCGCCGGATGTGCGCACAATCATGTCATGATCGACGCTGATGCCGTCCGCGAGCGGATTTTTCACCGAGACGCGCACCACACGTTTGCCCGATTGCTCGATGCGATCCGCCGCGGCACGGCTCCAGATATCGTCGACGCCGACGATGGCGGCGCCCTGCGGCTGGACGCGCGCGACCAAACGCTCCTTCACCGCTGCGTAATGCTCGATGGTGCCGTGACGGTCGAGATGATCCTCGCTGACGTTGAGCAGAATGCCGACGCTCGGGTCCAGCGACGGCGTGAGGTCGATCTGGTACGACGACATCTCGATGACATGGACGCGGCCGGCGCGCGGCGGCTCCAGCGACAGGATCGCGGTGCCGATGTTGCCGCCCATCTGCACGTCGTGGCCGGCCTCGCGCATCAGATGCGCGACCAGCGCCGTGGTCGTCGACTTGCCGTTGGTGCCGGTGATGGCGACGAACGGCGCATCGGGCACATGACGCCGCCGCTCGCGGCAGAACAGTTCGATATCGCCGATGACCTCGACGCCCGCTTCGCGAGCGGCCAGTACGCTCCAATGCGGTTTTGGATGCGTCAGCGGCACGCCGGGCGCCAGCACCAGGCTTGCGAAATTCGCCCACGATACCTTGCGCAGATCAGCGGTGATGAAACCGGCTTGCGCGGCTTTTGCGAGATTGTCGTTGCTGTCGTCGCTGGCGATGACTTCGGCGCCGCCGGCCTTCAGCGCGTGACAACTCGCAAGGCCGGAGCCGCCGAGACCAAACACCGCGACGGTTTTTCCGGCGAATGAGGTGACGGGGATCATGGATATGCCTTGCCGCAAGCACGGACTGCTCTCTCCCCCCTTGTGGGGGAGAGGTGGAGAGGGGGGTATCTCGATGCGCTGACGGTTTGGCCACCCCCCTCCCTAACCCTCCCCCACAAGGGGGGAGGGAATTCACCTACAGTCACGCTCATTACTTTTGCCTCCACGTCAGCGTGGACACGCCCGATCATGACGGGAAATCACCGCAACTTCAGCGTGGAGAGGCCCGCCAGTGCGAGCATCACCGAGATGATCCAGAACCGGATCACGATCTGCGGCTCGGTCCAGCCGAGTTGTTCGAAATGATGGTGGATCGGCGCCATCTTGAAAATGCGTTTGCCCGTCAGCTTGAACGAGGTCACCTGTACGATCACCGACACTGCCTCCAGCACGAACAGGCCGCCGATCACCGCCAGCACGATCTCGTGCTTCACCGCGACCGCGATCGAGCCGAGCATGCCGCCCAGCGCAAGCGAGCCGGTATCGCCCATGAAGATCGAGGCCGGCGGTGCGTTGAACCAGAGGAATCCAAGCCCTGCGCCGAGCACCGCGCCGCAGAGCACCGCCAGTTCGCCGGTGCCGGCGATGTAATTGAGCTGAAGGTAATCCGCGAACACCGCATTGCCGGCGAGATAAGCGATCATGGCGAAACTCGCCGAGGCGATCATCACAGGCACGATGGCAAGACCATCGAGCCCGTCAGTGAGGTTCACCGCGTTGCCGGCGCCGACGATGATGAACGCGCCGAAGATCAGAAAGAACCACCCGAAATTCAGCACCACGTCCTTGAAGAACGGAATCACCAGCGCCGTCGAGAACGGCTGCCGGCCGAGACGGACCAGCGCATAACATGCCGCGACTGCGATCAGTGTTTCGATGGCGATGCGGGTCTTTCCGGAAAAGCCGCTATGCGTCTGCTTGGTCACCTTGAGATAGTCGTCGTAGAAACCGACGAAGCCGAAACCGAGCGTCACCGCCAGCACGATCCAGACATACGGATTGAGCGGGTTGGCCCACAGCACGGTCGAGACCACGAGCCCGGACAGGATCATCAGGCCGCCCATGGTCGGCGTGCCCTTTTTGCTGACGAGGTGCGACTGCGGACCGTCGGTGCGGATCGGCTGCCCCTTGCCCTGACGCAGGCGAAGATTGTCGATGATCCAGGGACCGAACAGGAACACGAACAGCGCGCCCGTCACCATCGCGCCGCCGGTGCGGAAGGTGATGTAGCGGAAGACGTTCAGCAGCGGTTTGAAAATGCCGAGACCCGGAACCGTATTCGAGAGATCGATGAGCCAGTAAAACATTCAGTCTGCCTCATACCGCGGCTTCATCATGCGCGGCGTTGCCGGGAAAGCGCTTCTCGAGCGCCGTCACAATCGATTTCATCCGCGAGCCGAGCGAACCCTTGACCATAATCACGTCGCCGGCGCGAATCACGGCAAGCACCTGCGATTCGAGCGCAGCCGATCCCTCTGCATAGCCGCCCCGCCTGCCCGAGGAAAGCGCCTCCCACAGATTGCGCATCAGGGGGCCGCAGCAAAATATCATATCTATGGCATTGGCCTGTACTGCCTCAGCGAGCCCGCGATGCAACTGCGCGGACGTCGGGCCCAGTTCCAGCATGTCACCAAGCACGGCGATGCGGCGGCCTTGCGGACCAGCCTTGGCCTGACCCAGCACGTTCAGCGCCGCCGTCATCGAGGCGGGATTGGCGTTGTAGCTCTCGTCGATCAGCGTCGCCTCGCCGTTCGGCACTGTCAGGACAAGGCGGACGCCGCGTCCCGCGGCCGGCTTCGCCTGCGACAGCGCGAGACCCGCCAGCGCGAGATCGGCGCCGGCCAATGACGCTGCCGCCAGCACCGCCAGCGAGTTCATCGCCATATGACGGCCGGGCATCGCGAGCTTGTAGGTGATGTCATGATCGAGAATTCTGGCATGCACGGCGGAGCACGCCGGATGCAGCGCGACATCGAGCAGGCGTGCATCGGCCTTCTTGTCGGCACCGAACGAGACAATCCGCGCGATCCCCAGCTTCTTCGCGCGCTTCTGCAACTGCGCGAACTGCGCATTGTCGCGGTTGAGCACAACCGCGCCGCCCGGTTCGACGCCTTCAAAAATTTCCGCCTTCGCGTCCGCGATCGCTTCAACGCCGGAGAAGAATTCCAGGTGCACGGGTTCAACTGTGGTGATGATTGCTACATGCGGCCGCACCATCTTCACCAGCGGCTCGATTTCGCCCGCGTGATTCATACCGATCTCGAAGATCGCGAAGCGCACGTCCGCCGGGCAGCGCGCCAGCGACAATGGCACCCCCCAGTGATTGTTGAACGAGGCCGCCGACGCATGGGTCTTGCCTTGCGCGCTGAAAACATTTCGCAGCGCTTCCTTGGTCGAGGTCTTGCCGACCGAGCCGGTCACCGCGATCACCTGCGCAGTGAGCCGTTCGCGCGAGGCCCGCGCCAGATCGCGCAAGGACTCGAGCACGTCGTCGACGATCAGCAGCGGCGCATCTGCTGCGAATTTATCGCGCTGCGCGGTCTCGATCACCGCCAGCGCCGCGCCTGCCTTCAAAGCTGCATCGACGAAATCATGACCGTCATGCACGTCGCCCTTGATTGCGAAGTAGGCCTCGCCCGGCGCAATGCTGCGGCTGTCGATGGAGATGCCGCTGATATCAGCGGATAACGTCCCTCGTCGCTCCGCGCGCATCGCCGCGGCCATCGCGTCGGACGTCCATAAAGACTGTTCGCTCATGCGATACTCATGCTTGATTCCGACGTTTCAGCCGTCATTGCGAACGAAGCGAAGCAATCCGGATTTGTCGGGAAAATATCTGGATTGCTTCGTCGCAAAAGCTCCTCGCAATGACGGTAGCCGATCATTGTAGCGACACCAGCGCCGCGGCCGCGGCCTCATGATCGCTGAAGGGCAGCACGCGCTCGCCCACAATCTGGCCGGTCTCATGACCCTTGCCGGCGATCAGCAGCGCGTCGCCCGGCTGCAAGCCCGCGATCGCGACGCGGATCGCCTCCGTGCGATCGCCGATCTCGCGTGCTCCCTTCGCAGCCGCCAGAATCGCCGCGCGAATGGCGGCTGGATTCTCGCTGCGCGGATTGTCGTCGGTGACGATCACAGCGTCCGCATCGGCGGCGGCAATCTCGCCCATCAACGGCCGCTTGCCGGCGTCGCGGTCACCGCCGGCGCCGAACACCACCACAAGCCTGCGCTTCGCATAGGGCCGCAATGCCTGAAGCGCCTTCGCCAGCGCGTCCGGCTTGTGCGCGTAATCGACGAACACGGGCGCGCCGTTGCGCTCGCCGACGCGCTCCAGCCGCCCCTTGGCGCCTTCGAGATGTTCGAGTGCCGCAAATACCTGATCGACGTCGCCGCCGGTGCCGATGGCGAGACCGGCCGACACCAGCGCATTCTCGATCTGGAATTCGCCGACCAGCGGCAGACGCAGCACGCGCCGCTGCCCGGCGTGTTCGAGAGTCAGTTTTTGCGCAAAGCCGTCGATGACGGCATCAACGAGGCGAATACCGGCGTGCTTGCCGTCACCGTGACGGCCGACGCTCATGACCGGCAGGTTGCGCGCGGTCGCCGCTTCGATCACCGCATTGGAACAGTCATGGTCGGCAGAAATCACGGCAACGCCGTCGGGCTCCACCAGATCGCGAAACAGGCGCAGTTTTGCGTCGAGATAGTGTTCGACGGTCGGGTGATAATCCATGTGATCGCGCGACAGGTTGGTGAAGCCGCCCGCGCGCACGCGCACGCCGTCGAGGCGGTACTGATCGAGCCCGTGCGAGGAGGCTTCCAGCGCGAGATGGGTGACGCCCTCGCCCGCGAGTTCATCGAGCTGGCGATGCAGCGCGACCGGATCTGGCGTGGTCAGCGAGCCGTAGACGGTACGCGATGGCGCGACGAGGCCGATGGTCCCGATGCTGGCAGACGGATGCCCCAGCCGCTGCCAGATCTGGCGTGTGAAGGCCGCGACCGAGGTCTTGCCGCTGGTGCCGGTGACGGCTGCGATGGTCGCAGGCTGGCGCGGATAGAATCGTGCCGCCGCCAGCGCCAGCGCGCGGCGCGGATTGGATATCACAACGAACGGCACACGGCTGTTTGCAGGCGCATGGTCTCCGGCAACCGCAACGGCGCCCGCGGCAATCGCAGCATCGACAAACCGCGCGCCGTCGGTCTTGGCGCCTGCGAGCGCGAAAAACAGATGACCGGACTTCACGGCCCGGCTGTCCACAGCAAGGCCGGCAACCGCGAGTTCGCCGGCCCGCGCGTCCATGATGGCTTCGTCGCCGAAAAGCTCGCGAAGTTTCATGCTCTCCGTCACAACGTTAGCCGCAAGGGCCTCGTACCCGCTACTGCGTCAACTTCGATGCCGCAAGAATAAGGCGGTCGGACGGCGGCAGATCGAACCGCGGCTGGATTCCCAAGAGCGGCGCGATGCGCGCGATCACCTTGCCGCCGGTCGGCACGGCGTTCCAGCCCGACGTGATGAAGCCGAAGGTCTCCTTGCTCGCCTGCGGCTCGTCCAGCATGACCAGAAGCTGGTATTGGGGATTGTCCGCCGGAATGACCGCGGTAAAGGCTGTGAGCACGCGCTTCTTGG
The DNA here is from genome assembly GCA_018240625.1 of Pseudomonadota bacterium. GTDB lineage: Bacteria > Pseudomonadota > Alphaproteobacteria > Rhizobiales > Xanthobacteraceae > Nitrobacter. The sequence goes on along the minus strand of JAFEFK010000320.1, from coordinate 285 downwards.
CATAGCGGCCGTTGATCACCTTTTCGGCCGTACCGGTCTTGCCGCCGACGTAGTAGCCCTTGACGTCGGCCTTCCGCGCCGTTCCGATTTCCGCGTTCAGCCGCAGCAGATAACGCATCTTCTCGCTGGTCTCGGGCTTGATCACGCGCTTGGCGACAGCCATCGCTTCCTTTTCGGTGCGCTTCAGGAAGGTCGGGGGAATCAGCCAGCCGCCGTTGACCAGCGCGTCGATGCCCATCACCGCTTGCAAGGGCGCCACCGCGATACCATGGCCGAAGGCAATGG
>JAFEFK010000031.1 GCA_018240625.1 Pseudomonadota bacterium | reverse complement strand
GTTGACGGTGGAGGGGATGGTGCCGGGGGCCGGCGAATAGGATGCAAGCCTCTGGCTCGGCTCGACCGGATCCGACAGGCCGGTCTGACCGTCCGGCAGTTTTGCCGCGAACACGCGGTTCATGCCGCCGTCGATGCCGGTGTTCATCCGGGCGACCGGCGTTCCCTTCGAGATCAGCTTGGCGATCTCGCTATTGTCCCGTTGTTCCTTCTCGCGCACCGCGCTCGCGATGTCGTCGGGGATCACATAGGCCGGGCATTTCGCGGACGCGTTGAAGGTCAGCGGCTTGGTCGAATCCGGCGGCGCGGCCGGATCAAACACATACTTGTGCTCGCAGAATTCGACCTTCGGCTCCTGATGCGTCACCTCGAAATGATCGTTGCCTTCCTTGATCATTTTCCAGAACGGCATGTTCGGGTTGTTGCGATGCTTCGCAAGGTTCACCGGCGTCATGCGGAACGGATAGGCCTGAAACTGGAACGAGCGCTGGCCGCCGAAAAACGACTCGCGGCCGAGCGAATAGATCTCGGCGATCTGCTCGTCGGTCATGGCGTAGCAGCCGCGCGACGAGCAGTCGCCGTGCACCATCAGTTCGGAACCGGTGCGCCCCAGCGACTTGTCGAACGCGTTCGGGTAGCCGGTATTGAACGAAAGGTAATACGCCGACTTCGGGTTCATCTGTGCCGGCGAGATGCTGTAAAATCCTTCCGGCGCCTGCCGGTCACCTTCGCGAACTTTCGGGCCGAGATCGCCCGACCAGCGGCAGATCGGATAGGTTTTCAGCAACGCGAACTTGCCGGATCGGTCCTGCTTCCAGACCTCGAGTTCGGCTTCCTGCTTGAATAGCCGAACCAGGATCGGCGACTGCAGTTCCATGTCCTTTTCGGTCATGGCGGCAACGAGTTTCGGCGGGACGGGTTGATTGGCTTTTGCATTGCTTGCCAGCGAAACGTCGTCGCTGTTACAGCCACTCAACAGCGCGCCGGCCGCAAGCACGACCGACGTGATCACCGCGCGAGCAATCGTGCGACGGATCAAAGCAAAGCTCCGCAAGCGATGG
>JAFEFK010000319.1 GCA_018240625.1 Pseudomonadota bacterium | reverse complement strand
GCGCGTGCGCGCAGCCGATGTTCCTCGATAAGACCTTGCACGCTGTCGCCAGCGGCAAGATAGAGCGATTGCCGGTCGCGGAGCTCGCAAGCGATGCCGAGCGATCCGATCAGGGATTTCAGGCCGTCGACCGCCGTAAAACTGGCACGATGGGTCCGCGCGGCGCGTTCGAATCCGTAGAGGCCTGCGAGTTCGGTCAGCGAACGGTCGATCTCCCACAGCAGCATCGCCGTGCTGGCCGTCGTGCTGCCGCGCCCGGGATGTTCGCGATCGATCACGACGACATCGAGGCCCTGGCGTGTCAGGCGTTCGGCGACGAACGATCCGGTGATGCCGCCGCCGACGATCAGCGCGTCGCATCGGGTGTCGGCCTCCAGCGCAGGACGGAAAATGCGATGGCGATTCATCTGCCACGGCGAATGGCCGCCGCGCAGGTCGCCGTGATGCGTCTCGTCTGATGGAAGATCGCGAATGAAAGGTGCTCCGGATCGGCGAACGGCGGGTAGCCGATATCCGGAAGCAAACCCCGCAGCGCGCAAAAGGTTTCATGCGGACGACGCCGCTGTCAGGGCTTCGCAATCTTCTCCCACAGCCAGCGCGCCACGGCGGCCGGTGAACTCTCGGCATCGTTGCCGCTGGCGCGCAGGTTGGCCTCGCGCATGGTGGCGATGTCTATCTTCCCGAGCAGCGGCTGCAACGCAGCGCGTAAAGCGCCGTCGCCCGCGCGGCGCGGCGCCAGCAGCACGATGGCGTCATAGGGCGGGATCGCATGTTTGGGGTCGTCGAGCACGGTCAGTCCGTACTTCGCGATCAGGCCATCGCTGGTGTAGCCCGCGATCACGTCGACTTCGCCAGAGGCGACCGCGGCATACATGAAATCCGGCTGCATCTGCCGCTGCTGGCGGAAACGGAGCCCGTAGGCCTTCTGAAGGCCGGCCCATTCGGGGCGCGAGAAGATTTCATAGTCGCCTGCGATCGACATCGTGCCGGCATGCGAGGCGAGGTCGGCGATGGAATGGATGTTGAGTTCGTCGGCGCGTTGTTTCGGCATCACCAGCGCATAGGCGTTCTCAAAACCGAGTTCGCCGAGCAGGGTGATATGTTGTCGGGCCAATGTCGTCCTGAGATCGGCGAGCAGCTCCTCGCGCGGTTTAATACCTGTCTTGTGAAACTGATTGGTCCATAGCGTGCCGGAATAATCGACGTAGACGTCGATGTCGTTGCTCGCGAGCGCATCGAAGATGACGCTGGAGCCGAGGCCTTCGCGCGTGGTGGCGGAGAGTCCGGCGGCTTCGAGGCGCTGTGCGATCAGCGCCGCCATCACGTATTGCTCGGTGAATGTCTTGGCCCCGACGATGATAGTTGATTTCGCGCGCGCCAGCGATGGAATCAAAGTGGCCAAGACCAGCGCGGCGATGCCGATAATCCCGATCGCCACGCGCAGCCGGCTGCGCACACGCAGTCCGGTTTCGATCAACGCCAGTAAACGATCGACCACCAGCGCGAGGATCGCCGCTGCGGCGCAGCCGAACAGCACGAACACCCAGTTCTGGGTTTGCAGTCCGGCGAAGATGTAGTTGCCGAGGCTGGTCTGGCCGATCGGCGTCGACAAGGTTGCCGTGCCGATCACCCACACCGCCGAGGTGCGGATACCGGCCATGATGACCGGCAGCGCCAGCGGCAGTTCGACCATGGTGAGCGACTGACGCGGCGTCATGCCCACGCCTTGGGCTGCTTCGGTCAGCGCCGTATCGACGCCCTGCAATCCGGTGATGGTGTTGCGCAATACCGGCAGCATCGAATACAGCGCCAGCGCCAGCACCGCAGGCAAAAATCCGAACGCGGAGAAGCTCACGCCGAACCATTGCAGCGACAGCGACGCGAGCGCCAGCAGCAGCGGATAGAACAGCGCGAGCAGCGCCAGTCCCGGCACGGTCTGCACGATGCTGGCGAGGCCGAGCAGTACGCCGCGCAGGACAGGGCGGTTGCGCGCGATCAGGGCGAGCGGAAAGCTGACCGCAAGCCCAAGCGCCAGCGCGGTCACGCTGACGCGGACATGATTGCCGAGATAATCGGGCAGGTGGCCCAACGCCTCGCTCCAGCGGGGATCGAACAGCAGGCTCATGAGCGGCCTCGCACGCTCCCCCTCCCCGCTTGCGGGGAGCGGGTCGGGGCGAGGGGCCAACCCGATTGTAGGTCTGAGTGAATGTCCCTCCCCCGAATTGC
>JAFEFK010000318.1 GCA_018240625.1 Pseudomonadota bacterium | reverse complement strand
GTCGAAGGAGGAGCAGCGTCAGCGCTTCCTCGATCGTCTGGAGGAAGCGGCGAAAAACTGGAAATTCTCGATGGGCGACGTCGCCGAGCGCCGGTTCTGGGACAAGTATCAGGCGGCCTATCAGGACATGATCCGCCATACCTCATCGCCGCATGCGCCGTGGCACGTGGTGCCGGCCGATCATAAGTGGTTTGCGCGCGCGGTGATTGGTTCGACCATCGTCGGTGCGCTGGAACGGCTCGATCTGCAATTCCCCAAGGTGAGCGACAGCGAGGCGGATGAGCTCAGGAAGGCGCGGGAGGCGCTGGCGAACGAACGCAAGAGCGCGGTGCCCACCAAGAAGGTCGCGGTGAAAGCTATGGCTAAGTAACGCGAGAGCGCTGTGCGCTACTCCATTGATGGCGGTCATACGCCGCGGCTTCTCGATTGTGTCTCTGCAACCAAACCAGGTCACGTCTTCTGACTATCTTTTGGCATTGCGATTCCGGGGCATTTCCGTCTAAAACCGGACCTGCGGGTGTTTCGGCAACAATCCGTCAAGGATTTGCGCCGAAAATCCCTCCAAAGGGTCCGGTAAATGCTGATTCGCAGCGAAATGACGGGAATTCAAGGGATCGCGGCGCTGGCCGCCGTTCCCGAAGCGATTCCGGCTGCGTCCACAGCCACCCTGCTTATTGGCGGGCTTCTGCTTCTTATCGGCCCCTGAGCGCCGGCTGGGCAGTTGTGCCTGGGCACTCAGGGGACGCAGAAACACCAGACCCCTTCGAGCGCCCGTGTGGCGCACTGACCAAAGGAATTCATCCATGACCACCGCGAACAAGTCCGACAAGGACCGCGTCGTTATTTTCGATACCACCTTGCGCGACGGCGAACAGTGCCCCGGCGCCACCATGACCTTCGAGGAAAAACTCGAGATCGCCGAGATGCTCGACGACATGGGCGTGGATATCATCGAGGCCGGCTTCCCGATCACCTCGGAAGGCGATTTCCAGGCGGTGAGCGAGATCGCGCGCCGCTCCAAGAATGCCGTCATCGCCGGTTTGTCCCGTGCCAATCCGAAAGACATCGACCGCTGCGCCGAAGCCGTGAAGTTCGCGCGGCGCGGGCGCGTGCATACGGTGATCGCCACGTCGCCGCTGCACATGCGCGTCAAGCTGAACATGACGCCCGAGCAGGTGCTGGAACTGTCGGTCGCCAACGTCACCCGCGCCCGCAACCATATCGACGACGTCGAGTGGTCGGCGGAAGACGGCACCCGCAGCGAGATGGATTATCTCTGCCGCATCGTCGAGGCCGTCATCAAGGCCGGCGCGACCACGGTGAACATTCCGGACACCGTCGGCTACACCACGCCCGATGAATACACCAACTTCATGCGGACGCTGATCGAGCGCGTGCCCAACTCCGACAAGGCGGTGTTCTCGGTGCATTGCCACAACGATCTCGGCATGGCGGTGGCGAATTCGCTGGGCGGCGTCCTCGGTGGCGCACGGCAGATCGAATGCACCGTCAACGGCATCGGCGAGCGGGCGGGCAATGCCGCGCTCGAGGAAGTCGTGATGGCGATGAATGTGCGCAACGACAAGTATCCGTATTGGAACAAGATCGACACGACCATGCTGACGCGCGCGTCGAAGATGGTGTCGGCGGCGACCTCGTTCCCGGTTCAGTACAACAAGGCGATCGTCGGCCGGAACGCGTTCGCGCATGAAAGCGGCATCCATCAGGACGGCGTGCTGAAGGATGCGTCGACCTACGAGATCATGCGGCCGGAGACGGTCGGCGTGAAGCAGTCGTCGCTGGTGCTTGGCAAACATTCGGGCCGCCATGCGTTCGTCCACAAGCTGGAGGAGATGGGCTACAAGCTCGGCCCCAACCAGCTCGAAGACGCCTTTGCGCGGATGAAGGCGCTGGCCGATCGCAAGAAGGATATCTACGACGAGGATATCGAGGCGCTGGTCGATCAGGAGATGGCGGCCGCGCATGACCGCATCAAGCTGGCGTCGCTGACGGTGATCGCGGGGACGCACGGACCGCAGCGTGCGACCATGAAGCTCGACATCAACGGTCAGATCAAGATCGAGGAGGCCGAAGGAAATGGCCCGGTCGATGCGGTGTTCAATTGCATCAAGGCGCTGGTGCCGCACGATGCAAAGCTCGAGCTCTATCAGGTGCATGCCGTCACCGAGGGGACCGATGCGCAGGCCGAGGTGTCGGTGCGTCTCAGCCACGACGGCCGTTCGATGACGTCGAAGGCCGCCGATCCCGATACGCTGGTGGCCTCGGCCAAGGCGTATCTCGGCGCACTCAACAAGATCGTGATGAAGCATCAGCGCGATATGCCGGCCGCCGTCGCGGGCTGATCCGAAAGCGGCGAACAACGAACGCGGCGCCCCGGCGCCGCGTTTTTGCCGACGTCATTGATATGAAATCGGTGAACACGCAGGCTTATTGGGATATTGTTCCAATCGATGGGTGATCCACAGCCATCTTTAGGAATTTCAGCGGCTCCGTTCCAGATACCTTCCGGCCGGGTAACCGGCAGGACGGTCAGATGTCGCTTCTTTCTCCCGACGTGGAAACATTCGTCCCGAAACCGCAGACAAGCGCGATGCTGCTGCGCCGCGTCGATTTGACGACGCTGCGGTTGTTCGTCGCCATCTGCGAGGAGAAAAACCTCACCCGAGCCGCCGCGCGCGAAGGCATCGCGGCTTCCGCGGTCAGCAAGCGCCTCAACGATTTTGAGATCGCATTCGGTATCACGTTGTTCGCGCGATTGCCCAAAGGCATGGAGCTCACGCCGGCGGGTGAGACGCTGCTTCACCATGCGCGGGTGATGCTGCTCAATGTCGAAAAGATCG
>JAFEFK010000317.1 GCA_018240625.1 Pseudomonadota bacterium | reverse complement strand
CCGCATCGGATTGGTCTCTTAGTAGCATATCGCGATGACAGATTTCAATATCTGTCACTCAATATTACGTGAGAAGATTCCCTCCGGAGGGGAATCGGCAAAATTGCCCCCTGATCTCAGCCATTTGTTTCCTTCCAGCGGCTCTGCTAAAGGGTGGCGTAACCCTGAAACCCCAAGGGCCGTCGATGATCCCCCGTTATACCCGTCCGGAAATGGCTTCCATCTGGGAGCCGCAGACCCGTTTCAAAATCTGGTTCGAGATCGAGGCCCATGCGGCCGACGCCCAGGCCGAACTGGGAGTAATCCCCAAGGAAGCCGCCAAAACCGTCTGGGCCAAAGCAAAGAACGCCACCTTCGATATCGCACGAATTGACGAGATCGAGCGCGAGACCAAGCATGACGTCATCGCGTTCCTGACCCATCTGGCCGAGATCGTCGGTCCCGAGGCGCGCTTCGTGCATCAGGGCATGACCTCCTCGGACGTGCTCGACACCTGCCTCAATGTGCAACTCACGCGCGCCGCCGACATCCTGATCGCCGACATCGACAAGCTGCTCGCGGCGTTGAAGAAGCGCGCCTTCGAGCACAAGATGACGCCGACCATCGGCCGCTCGCACGGCATCCATGCCGAGCCGGTCACCTTCGGATTGAAACTCGCCTATGCCTATGCGGAATTTTCCCGCGCGAAGGAGCGCCTGATCGCCGCCCGCAAGGAAGTCGCCACCTGCGCCATTTCGGGTGCCGTCGGCACCTTCGCGCAGATTGATCCGCGGGTGGAGGAGCACGTCGCCAGGGCGATGGGAATGGTGCCCGAGCCAGTGTCGACGCAGGTGATTCCGCGCGACCGTCACGCCATGTTCTTTGCCACCCTTGGCGTGGTCGCGTCGTCGATGGAACGGCTCGCGACGGAAATCCGCCACATGCAACGCACCGAAGTGCTGGAAGCCGAGGAGTTTTTCTCCGAGGGCCAGAAGGGTTCGTCGGCGATGCCGCACAAGCGCAACCCGGTGCTGACCGAGAACATCACCGGTCTCGCCCGCATGGTGCGCGCCTATGTCACGCCGGCGCTGGAAAACGTCGTGCTGTGGCACGAGCGCGATATCTCGCACTCCTCCGCCGAACGCATGTTCGCTCCCGACGCCACCGTGACGCTCGACTTCGCGCTTAACCGACTCGCCGGCGTGATCGACAAGCTGCTGGTCTATCCGGCGAACATGCAGAAGAACCTCGACCGTCTCGGCGGACTTGTTCACTCCCAGCGCATCCTGATCGCGCTGACGCAGAAAGGCGCGAGCCGCGAGGACGCCTATAAACTCGTGCAGCGCAACGCGATGCCGGTCTGGCGCGGCGAAGGCGACTTTCAGGCGTTGCTGAAGAAGGACGCCGACGTCAAGAAGTACATGTCGGACGCGGAGATCGCCGAACTGTTCGATCTCGGCTACCACTTCAAGCACGTCGATACGATCTTCAAGCGCGTGTTTGGGGCAAATTAGCGTTTGATCCACTTGCGTGGAACCACTTTTCGTTCATACCCGCGCAAGCGGGTATCCAGCGCAGCGATTCCAGCGCCGCAAAGCCTGGGTCCCCGCATCCGCGGGGACGAGCGGTGAGCGCCGCCGACGTCGCAACGGCTTTCTCAAAGGGTCAGGATATGCCTCGCGTCCTAGCCGTCAGTCTTCGCCGCGGGCATCACTTCAGCAAGACGCCCTCGCTCAGCATCCGCCTTCTCACCGGGCTAGGCGTTGATGGCGACGCGCACATGGGCGAGACCGTCAAGCATCGCTCGCGCGTTCGCCGCGATCCGACGCAACCGAACCTGCGTCAGGTACACCTCATTCATTCTGAACTGTTCGAAGAGTTGCGCCAAAAGGGTTTTAACGTGAACCCCGGCGACCTCGGCGAGAATATCACCACATCCGATATCGACTTGCTCGCGCTGCCGGCAGGTACGCGGCTGCATATTGGCGCAAGCGCGGTCGTTGAAATCACGGGTTTGCGCAATCCCTGCATCCAGCTCGACACGTTTCAGAAAGGCCTGATGGCGGCGACGCTGGACAAGAACGCCACCGGCGATCTGGTTCGCAAGGCCGGCGTCATGAGCATCGTTATCAGCGACGGCGACGTGCGGCCGGGCGATACGATCGAGGTCGAACAACCGGCAATGCCACATCGGCCCTTGCAGCCGGTGTAATGAACACTCAGGCGCGAGCGGGCTCGGGGGTTTTCGCCTGCGGACCGAACAATCGCATCAGCACAAACGTCACCACCAGCACCGCGATGTAGACCGCAAGCTGCATCATGGTCGGCTGGTCGGTGTAGCCGATCAGCGTATGCAGTGCGCGCCCGACAAGGCTCGAGTCGGACAATAGCCAGCCGCTGTCCCAGGCAACCGAATTCAGCGCGGTCAGCCAGTTCGCCTGCATCAGAAACGCCACTGCCTGTGCGGCCATGCCGGCGGCCAGCAACGCGATCAGGACAGTCGTGGTGCCGAACAGCGCCCGCATCGGAATCCGCAACAGGCCGAGATAAGTCAGCGCGCAGACGATCGCGCCGAGCAAAAGCCCGGCAGCGCCGCCGAACGCGACACTCCAGGCGCTGTCGCCGCCCGAGGCAAGCACGCCATACAGGAACAGCACCACCTCACTGCCTTCGCGCAACACCGCGACGGCAACGACGACCGCGAGCGCCAGCAGCGATTTCGAACCATCGGCCACCGCCTGCCCGATCGCGCGCATGTCGCCCGCGAGTTCGCGGCCATGACGCGCCATCCAGACGTTGTGCCAGGTCAGCATCACCACCGCGATGCCGAGGATCGCGGCATTGAACACTTCCTGGCCCATGCCCGCGAACAGATGCGACAGTCCACCGGCGAATACTGCCACAACACAGGCCCCGGCAATTCCGGCGATCAGACCGCCGCCGATCCAGCGATCGCGTCCCGGCACGGTGCGCGTGACCGCCAGCACGATGCCGATAATCAAACCGGCCTCGAAGACTTCGCGGAAGACGATGATCAGCGCAGCGAGCATTGATTTACTTCACGATGACCTTGCCGATCGCGACCTCCTCGTTGAACTCGTCAACGAACTTGTATTCCCCGGCCTTCTGCGGACGGACGTTGATAATCGCTT
>JAFEFK010000316.1 GCA_018240625.1 Pseudomonadota bacterium | reverse complement strand
TTTTTGAGATTGTGTGCGCAACAAAAACAGTGAGGCGCACATGAGTGAATTCGAGTTTGAACAGTTGCTTGGTGCCGTGAGCGCCGCGGTTGCGCCTCGCATCGACGAGGCCTTCCTGAACGATTTGCCTGAGTTCGACAGTCCGCCGCTGGCGGCGAACGACAATCAGGTCGCGTGGCCCTTTATTCCATTTCCGGACGGTTGGAACGCCGTCTGCTGACCGATGCGAAAAGTCGCATCCGCAACATGAAAGAATCCATCAAATAATCAGTGTAAGTTATTGATTATATTGATGGAGGCCACGTCCGGAATTGAACCGGAGTACACGGTTTTGCAGACCGTTGCGTAACCACTCCGCCACGTGGCCCCTTGAATCCGGATCAATACAGAGCATCAGCCGCTTAGGCAACCTTGCTCGTATTGGTTGCTCAAGAGTCTAAAACCAGGCACGCGGAATCAAGGCTACCAGTCAGGCGCGCTTGCGCCGTCGATAGTCCCGGCGTGGTTTGGGTCTCGGAGCCAATTCGGGCATGGTCGCCTGCGCCTCCCGGTATTTCGCGAGCATGCGTTCGAAACTCGCGAGTAGGGTTGTCTCAATGTCCGGACGTTTTTCAAGGCTGGCAAGCATCATTGCTGCGGCCTCGATCGTGGACAACCCGTCCCGGCGCGGCTCCTTGCGAAGCTTGCCATAACGCGACGCCTGAGGCGGTCCCAGAATGACCCGCTGGCATTTCAACATCCATGCATTGCGCCACCATAGCGCCTTGGCCTGGCTCCAGGTGCCATCCAGCAGCACGATCCCCTCGATATCCTCGAAAATAGCGCGCTGATTGTCTTCAATCTCGCCCTTGCGGTCGATCGCGACAATCAAACGATCGGTGTCGAGGTCCTCGACCTTGGCTGAGCCGAGATAAAGCACCGCCCAGCGCGACGGATCCAGCACGGGCCTGCCGAGCGCTTTCGACAAGCTTGGCCAGGACAGTCCGATCTTCAGCACGGCATCCTCAAAGTGCAGCGCCGTCAGCCGCGCTGTCCCGAGAGCCCTGTCCTGCTCCTGCGGATGCTGCAAGATCAGCAGCGACGTCCTGCTCTTGATAGGCTCGACATCGTCGCAAACACAGAGAACCAGCGGTTTGCCGCACCCCGGGCAATCCGGAATCGCTTCCAGCGTTGAATGATCAGCCGCCATCGCGATGTTCTTGTCGGACTTCTTGGACATGCCCCGCTATACGCTGCGCCGATCCGTCCAGCAAGGAAACCAACGCTTTTGAGCCTATTCGGCGGGAGCAACCGCCGGAGCCGCTTCGCCTCGCCGCCGCAACCGATCGATCAGCAGGTAGATCACCGGTGTCGTATAAAGCGTCAGGATCTGCGACACGAACAATCCGCCAATGATGGTGATGCCGAGCGGGCGCCGCAGTTCCGTACCCGGACCGGTCGCGAGCACCAGCGGAATTCCGGCAAAAAGCGCGGCCATCGTCGTCATGAGGATGGGCCGGAAGCGCGCGCTGCAGGCTTCAAAGATGGCATCCGCCGATGACAAGCCGCGATGGCGCTCGGCATCGAGCGCGAAGTCCACGATCATGATGCCGTTCTTCTTGACGATACCGATCAGAAGAATAATCCCGACGAACGCGATGATCGTCAGCGGCGTATTGGTGATCTGCAAGGCCAGCAGCGCGCCAAGTCCGGCGGAGGGCAAGGTCGAGATGATCGTGAGCGGATGCGCGAGGCTTTCATAGAGAACGCCGAGCACGATATACATCGCGACCAGCGCGCCGAGGATAAGCAGGGGTTGCCGCCCCGAGGCCTTTCGAGCTGCGGCAGCGTCACCGTCGAAGCTTCCGCGGATACCCTCCGGCATGTGCAATCCGTCGACCGCGCGCTGGATATTGGCAGTCGCCTCCTGAAGCTCCACACCGGGCAATGTGTTGAAGGACACTGTACTCGACGGGAACGATTGCGAATGGTAGACGGCGAGCGCCGAAAGATCACGCTGATACCTGACGACATTGGACAGCGGCACTTGTGTCCCGTTGGCACCGGCAACGAAAATGCGATCCAGATTGGATGGATCCTGCTGAAGTTGCGGATCGATTTCCAGAATAACCTGATATTGGTTGCGTTGCGTGTAGACGGTTGAAATCTGCCGCTGCGAAAACGCGTTGTTGAGGGCATTGTCGATATCCTGAACCCTCACTCCCAGGCTCGCCGCTTTCTGCCGATCGATCACCAGCGTCAGTTGCAAGCCGCCGGGATCGCGATCGCTAGAGACATCTGTAATCCCCTCCACCGTCTCCATACGTTTGGCAACGATCGGCGCCCACTTCTGCAGGAGATCGAGATCGGTGCTGGACAGCGTATACTGGTAACTGGAATCGCTCTGCCGTCCCCCTGCTCGAATGTCTTGGGCCGCGAACATGAACAGCCTGATACCCGGCACCGCGCCGAGATTCCGGCGCAACCGGTCAATGACCTGTTGAGTGTTCAAACCGCCCCGCTCTGCGGGCGGTTTCAGCGTAATGTACATAAATCCGCGATTTGAGCCGCCGCGCGTGGTGCTGCCGCCGACGGAGGAACCGATCCCCTGCACCGCGGGGTCGGCCATCACGATATCCGCGAGACGCTGTTGAAGCCCCAGCATCGATTGAAAGGAAACGTCGGCCGACGCCCGCGTCGAACCGATCACAAATCCGCTGTCGTCGATCGGGAAATAACCTTTCGGCGTCTTGATATACAGTGTCACTGTCAAAGCGATCGTCGCAAAAAACACCATTAAGGTGAGAATGGGAAAGCCGAGCACGACGCGCAGCGTTCTTGTATAGAACGCTACAATTCGCGACAGCGCCCCTTCGACAAGACGATCGAACCGTGTCGCATCGGCTGAAGTCGCCTGTTTGATGTAGTGGGCGCAGATCATCGGCGTGATCGTCAACGACACGACGGTCGATACCACGATCGCAAAGGTCAGCGTCAGCGAGAATTCCCGTAACAATCGACCGACAATGCCGTCCATGAAGATCAGTGGCGTGAATGCTGCGATCAACGACAGGCTGATGGACAGTACCGTAAAGCCAATTTGCTTCGCGCCATCGAGCGCGGCCCGGAAGGGCGACTGACCATGTTCGAGGTTCCGATACATGTTCTCGATCATGACGATGGCGTCA
>JAFEFK010000315.1 GCA_018240625.1 Pseudomonadota bacterium | reverse complement strand
GATTGCTTCGTCGCTTCGGGACGACGCTCTGCGTCGCCCTTGAGCTCCTCGCAATGACGGACAAGCATCACGCCTTGATCGAGCGCGGGTCGCGAGGCCCCCAGCGTCCGGCTTCGGCGAGCGCGATGAAGCGCTCCACAGCGCCATTGAACTGGGAGGTTTCTTCCAGATTGAGGACATGGCCGGTCTTGGGAAACATCATCAATCCCGACGGGGCGATGTGCTTCTTCAGATAGAGGCTCGCCTCGATGCAGGAATCGTCCTCGTCGCCGACAATGATCAGTGTCGGTGTCGTCACGCGTTTGATCGCCGCCTCGAATTCGTAGAGCGGCGGGCGGCCGCCCTGAAAGTTGCGCATGGTGTGGGCAGAACCCTTGGCGTCGTGACGCGACAGCGCATTGAAGAATTCCTGATAGCCGCGCGGGTCCTTGACCTCGAACGACACGCGGCCGGGCCCGCGCCCATATCCATTGGCAAAGCCTGATGCGCCCGTGGTTTCAAGCTGCTCGGCATTTCTGCGGCATTCGGCGCGGAACTGCTCGAGATTTTTGGCCTCGAACCCGGAGCCAACGCCTGCGAGCGTAAGCGACAACGCGCGCTCCGGCGCCTTGATGCCGACCTGAAGCGATGAATACGCGCCCATCGACAGGCCGACCAGATGCGCGGCCTTGATCTTGAGATGGTCGAGCACCGCGATCGCATCGTCGCGGAAGTGTTCATAGGAATAGGAAGCATCCGACGCCGGGACGTCCGATGGCGTGTAGCCGCGCGCCGAATAGGCGATGCAGCGGTGCCCCCGCGAGAAGTAGCGCATCTGCGGCTCCCAGCTTGCATAGTCGGCTGCGAATTCATGGATGAACAGGATTGGCGTGCCGCTGCCGGCTTCCTCGAAATAGAGGCGTGCGTTGTCGTTGGTGACGGCGTAAGGCATTTCGATCCCCATAGCGTGTTCGTTAATTGTTGCCGCGGACGCGGAAAAGCGGCGTCAAGATAGTCGAAAACGTCATCGCGGTTGCCCTGCGTGAAATGCAGTGCAGCCATGACTCCACGCCGCTAATGCCGACGGCTATACGAGCTTTCTACTTTCTTTCTTTCGTCACGAAATGATCGCGGAATGACCCTGAAACCCAAGAGAAAAACGCGCTCGTGGTCATGCTGTTGCCACATCGCAATTTGCTTTAAGCGACTGAAAGCTGGTCCCTTTGGGATCGTGGGATACGGGGGTGTCACAGAGGATGTTTGAATGGTTCAGTTAGTTGCGTTTCGCCAGTCGCTTCGTGTTTCGGCGCTGGCGGTTTGTACGGTGGCTTTAGTCGCGATCGCGACGCCCGCCTCCGCAAGGCCTCATCATCGCGCAGGGCATCATCACGCTCACGCGCATCACGGTCATCGTCATTTCAGCAGGCATCATTACCGTCGCCATCACGGCCGTCACCTGTCGCGCGCCTCGCGCTGGGAGGCCGGCGCTGAGGGCATGAACCAACAGGGTTTTGCAAATGCCAATGCGGCCATGACGCCAGAGGCCGGATTTTCCGGCGGTAGCTTCGGCGCGTCGAACGTGGTCGCGGAAGCGCGCCGCTACATCGGCGGCAATCCGACAGGGCGTGGCCGTCTGTGGTGCGCGCGCTTCATGAACATGGTTTTGAAGCGCTCGGGTCACGCGGGTACAGGCTCGGACATGGCAAGTTCGTTCGCGCATTACGGTCACCGCATATCCGGGCCGCAGGTCGGCGCGATCGCGGTGATGGGACGGCGCGGCGGCGGGCATGTCGGCGTGGTCAGCGGCATCGACGCGCACGGTAATCCGATTGTCGTCTCGGGAAACCACAATCATCGCGTTGGCGAATCGGTTTATCCGCGCGGCCGCATCTATGCCTATGTGATGCCGCCGAGCTGAGTTCGCCTCAGATCATTCCGGGATCGGCCTCGGCAATTGGGTCGCCGGCAGCGATCGTGCCGCCGGTGACGACTTCCGCGTAGATCCCGCAGTCGGCGTGCCCATTGGTTCGCATCAGGGTATGCGGGATGTTGAGATCGCGCGCGGCGGTGTCGGGATCGACATTGGTGGCTGCGCATCTGACGATGCGTTTGACCACCTTGAGCCTGATATGGCCGATGGCCAGCGTCCTGCCGAGCATCTCGAGTTCGCTCCATGGTTCCCATCCGCGCACATAGAGGTTGGCGCGGAAGCGCAGGGGATGCACCGGTTGCCCGACCATGCCCTCGATGGCGGCGATGCTTGCCAGGTTGATGATCGAGACCACCTTGTTTGCAACGTCTGAAAAGCTGTGGCCGTGGCCGACCAGGACTTTCGGCGGCCCCTTCAACTCCTGGGCGAAGTTCGTTGCGAAATAGCGCTCGATGGCGGCCCGGCCGTCGGAGGTTCCGAGGTCGGCGCGTATCACTTCCTCGCCATTGGCTTTGATGGTCAGGATGCGGCTGCCATCGTCGTAGTGGCTGTGGAGCGCGGCCAGCCGCTCATCGCGCATCAGCATCAAAAACCGGGTTTTCGGAAAATATTGCGGATTGGCCGGATCGAACCCGGTCGGGCCGTTTTCGATCGCGTAGCTGCGGTCGGCGGGGAGGGTTTTGCCGGGGCTGAGTGCGACCTGAGGCAACGCCTCCGGGGAAAGGCCTTTGACCGGATAGCGATAAATCGCGTCGATGGTGGCTGCTGGAATTCCTGACATCCGGCTTCTTAGAAGATTCTCGCCCCCGCTACCATCATAGCCAAAATCCAGCGGTGCCCCCTTCACTTCCTGGGAGCGTATTCCTACATTCGCCTCAGGCCGGGTTTCACCATCCGGTGCGACGACCGCTGCCGGTTGAGGAACGTCAATGCGGCCAGCGGAACCCCAATGAAGATGCTGTTTCTGTGCCTTCGGGGCAGGGGCGGCAGGCTGAGGGAGATCCCATGAATATTGAAAAATACACCGAGCGCGTACGCGGTTTCATCCAGTCCGCGCAATCGCTCGCGGTGCGCGAAGGCCACCAGCAGTTTACGCCGCTGCATATCCTGAAAGTTTTGCTGGACGACAGCGAAGGTCTGGCGGGCAGCCTGATCGACCGTTCCGGCGGTAATTCGCGCGCCATCCTGAAGGCGACCGAAGACGCACTGAACAAGATGCCGAAGGTGTCCGGCGCGGGTGCGGGACAGGTCTATCTGGCGCCGGCGACGGCGCGCGCCTTCGAGGCGGCGGAACAGGCGGCCGAGAAGGCCGGCGACAGCTTTGTCACGGTCGAACGGCTGCTGCTGGCGCTGGCGCTCGACAAGGACAGCGAAGCCGGCGCGCTGCTCAAAAAAGGCGGCGTCACCCCGCAAAATCTCAACGCCGCGATCAACGCGCTGCGCAAGGGCCGGACCGCCGACAGCGCGACGGCCGAAAACGCGTACGATGCGCTGAAGAAATATGCCCGCGACCTCACCCAGGCCGCGCGAGACGGCAAACTTGACCCCGTCATCGGCCGCGACGAGGAAATCCGCCGCACGATCCAGGTTTTGTCTCGCCGGACCAAAAACAATCCGGTGCTGATCGGTGAGCCCGGTGTCGGCAAGACCGCGATCGTCGAGGGGCTTGCGCTACGCATTCTCAACGGCGATGTGCCGGAAAGTCTGAAAGACAAGAAGCTCCTGTCGCTCGATCTCGGCGCGCTGATCGCAGGCGCGAAATATCGTGGCGAGTTTGAGGAGCGGCTCAAGGCTGTCTTGCAGGAAGTAACGTCCGCCGAGGGCGGCATCATCCTGTTCATCGACGAAATGCACACGCTGATCGGCGCCGGCAAGGCCGATGGCGCGATGGATGCATCCAATCTGCTGAAGCCCGCGCTTGCGCGCGGCGAACTGCACTGCATCGGCGCGACCACGCTCGATGAGTATCGCAAGCATGTCGAAAAGGACGCGGCGCTGGCGCGGCGTTTTCAGCCCATCTTCGTCTCCGAGCCGACAGTCGAGGACACCATCTCGATTCTGCGCGGCCTGAAGGACAAGTACGAACAACACCACGGCGTTCGGATCGCCGATTCGGCACTGGTGGCGGCGACGACGCTGTCGAACCGCTACATCACCGACCGTTTCCTGCCCGACAAAGCCATCGACCTGATGGACGAGGCATCGGCGCGGCTGAAGATGCAGGTCGATTCCAAGCCTGAAGAGCTGGATTCGATGGATCGTGAAATCATCCGGCTCAAGATCGAGCAGGAGGCATTGAAGAAGGAAAGCGATGCCGGCTCGAAGAGCCGATTGCAGACGCTGGAGACGGAACTCGCCGATCTGGAAAAGAAATCGGCCGATCTGACGTCGCGCTGGAGCGCCGAGAAAAACAAGCTGTCGAACGCGCAAAAGCTCAAGAGCGAACTCGACGCCCTGCGGATCGAGCTTGCCGACGCACAGCGCCGCGGCGAATTTCAGCGCGCCGGCGAACTGGCCTATGGCCGGATTCCCGAGCTTGAAAAGCGTCTGACCGATATCGAAGCCAGCGAAAACTCCGGCGAAATGATGGAGGAGGCCGTCACGGCCAATCACATCGCGCAGGTGGTGTCGCGCTGGACCGGCATTCCCGTCGACAAGATGCTCGAAGGCGAGAAGGACAAGCTGCTGCGGATGGAGGAAAGCCTCGCGGCGCGCGTCGTCGGACAGTCCGAGGCCGTACGTGCGGTGGCAACCGCGGTTCGCCGTTCGCGGGCCGGTTTGCAGGATCCCAATCGTCCGATGGGCTCGTTCATGTTCTTAGGGCCCACCGGCGTCGGCAAGACCGAACTGACCAAGGCGCTCGCCGCCTATCTGTTCGACGACGAGACGGCGATGGTGCGCCTCGACATGTCCGAATACATGGAGAAACATTCGGTTGCGCGGCTGATCGGCGCGCCTCCGGGCTATGTCGGTTACGACGAGGGCGGGGCGCTGACGGAAGCGGTGCGCCGTCGGCCCTATCAGGTTGTGCTGTTCGACGAGATCGAGAAGGCCCATCCGGATGTATTCAACGTGCTGTTGCAGGTCCTCGACGATGGCCGGCTGACCGACGGACAAGGCCGCACGGTCGACTTCCGCAATACGCTGATCATCATGACTTCGAACCTCGGTTCGGAATTCCTCGTCAATCAGCCGGAAGGCGAGGATACCAATGCCGTGCGCGAGCAGGTCATGGGCATGGTGCGGGCTCACTTCCGGCCTGAATTCCTCAACCGCGTCGATGAGATCATCCTGTTCCACCGCTTGCAGAAGAGCGAAATGGGGCGGATCGTCGAAATCCAGTTCGCCCGGCTCCAGAAGCTGCTGGAGGACCGCAAGATCGTGCTCGAGCTCGATGCGGCTGCGCGCGACTGGCTGGCCGATAAGGGCTGGGATCCCGCCTATGGCGCGCGTCCGCTCAAACGCGTGATCCAGCGCAACGTACAGGACCCGCTCGCCGAGATGATCCTCGCCGGCAACGTGCGTGACGGCGACCATGTCGCGATTTCGTCGAAAGGTGGCGTGCTGACTTTCAACGGCCAGCCGCCTCAGACCGAGGAAATCGAACCGTTCGAGCCGCGGGTGCCGAAACGCAAGCTGCACTAAAGCCGTTCACGTTTTAATGGAAACCCATGATGGGGCACTGCGTGCGCCCTCTCCCGCTTGCGGGCCGCGCCGCGAGCAGCGCTGAGAGGGGTTGGGGAGGGGGCAACGTTGAGAAGCCCCCACCGACCGGCTTCGCTGCGCTTGCCGGTCGACCTCCCCCGCAAG
>JAFEFK010000314.1 GCA_018240625.1 Pseudomonadota bacterium | reverse complement strand
GGTGGCATCTCGCCGGCTGACGGGCGGTTCGAACCGCGGTGTTCACTCGGATCTGGCTGTGGTCACCGACGATGCCGCGATGGCGCGGCGTGCCGACATCTGGCTGCAGGATCTCTGGGCCGGCCGCGAGAACGCTACGTTCGCGCTCGGCCCTCAATGTCTGTCTCTGACGCCGGGCGACGTGATCGCTGTGACGATCAACGCCCGGCGGAGGCTGTTCGAGATCGACGCGACGGTCGATGCGGAAGCGCGGCAGGTGGCCGCGCGCAGCATCGATCCGGAAGTCTTTTCTGTGCCGCTGCTCGCTCCGCGGTTAAAGGCGCCTGCGATTCCGGCGTCGCTGGGCCCGGTGCAGGCTGTGGTGCTCGACTTGCCGGCCATCGATTCGTCGTCTCCGCCGATTCTGACGCGGCTGGCGATGTCAGCGAATCCCTGGCCGGCTTCGATCGTGATCTGGACATCCCCGGACGGTTCGAGTTTTCAGGCGACTGCGATCGTCGCGGCACCTTCGATGATTGGCGAAACGCTCGACCCGCTGCCTTCCGGACCAAGCGGCCGCTGGGATTACGCCAACAGGTTCCGGATCCGCCTCTACCGCGGAGCGCCGGCGTCGGTCTCCGATGCGCGCGTGCTCGGAGGCGCCAATGCGGCGGCGATACAAAATCCCGACGGAGACTGGGAGATCCTGCAATTCGCCAATGCCGTTCTGGTTGATGACAACACGTACCTGTTGTCGCGCTTGCTGCGCGGCCAGGCCGGTAGCGAATACGCGATTGCCGGTTCTTTGCCGGCAGGCGCGACGTTCGTCCTTCTCGATACGCATCTCGTGCCGGTGGCGAGGGGATTGGATGCGCTCGACCGTCCTGTCCTGATGCGGCTTGCGGCGGTCGGACGAAACCACGACGATCCGACGGCTGTGGCGCTGACGGTGACGCCGCAGGCGACCGCGTTGCTGCCGCTGTCGCCGGTGCATGTCAAAGCGCGTCGGGACAGCGACGGAATTCACATTTCGTGGATTCGCCGGACACGCATTGACGGCGATGGCTGGGGCATCGAAGTGCCGCTCGGCGAAGATGTGGAGGCTTACGCGCTCGATATTCTTTCCGGCGGTTCGATCGTGCGCAGCATCTCGTGCAGTTCGTCTGAGGCGCTCTACGCGAATGCCGACGAACTGGCGGATTTCGGGAGCGTCCAGACCAGTCTGCACCTCCGCGTCGCCCAACTCTCCGCGACCGTCGGCGCCGGTCACGCTAGCGAACTCACCCTTACCATTTGAGATGACATGACAGACACACCGAATCTCGGGATGCCGTATATCGACGGCAGCCAGGCGCAGAAGCACGTCACCCATAATGAAGCGTTGCGCATTCTCGACGCAGCCATCCAGATCGGCGTACGCGATCTGACACGTACGGCGCCGCCATCCAGTCCGGTAGAGGGCGAGCGGCATGTGGTTGCGAGCGGCGGGACCGGCGCGTGGGCCGCGCAGGACAAGGCCATCGCGACCTGGCAGGACGGTGCATGGGCGTTTCTCGTGCCGAAGACCGGCTGGTGCGTCTGGTCGGTTGCGGACGACATCATGTTCGTATTCGACGGAACGGTGTGGCGGGATTTTCGCAGTCTGCCGGAAGCGCTCGACAACGCATTGCGCGTCGGCATCAACACCGCGGCCAGCAGTCCCAATCTGCTCAGCGTCAAATCCAATGCCGCGCTATTTGCGGCCATCAATGCCGCCGACGGTGGTACGGGCGATGCTCGCCTCCAGGTGTCCAAGGAAGCCGCCGCCAATACGGCGTCGGTGTTCTTTTCGGACAACTTTTCGGGACGGGCGGAGTTTGGTCTCGTCGGAAGCGATGCGTTCAAGCTCAAGGTGTCTCCTGACGGATCCGTCTGGAGCGATGCGTTCAATATCGACCAAAATTCAGGCAACCTCACGTTGCCACGAGGGTTGGCGCTGACGGGCCTCATCGCTCCGGCGCAGATCACGGCCAACCAGAACGACTACAACCCTGCGGGCATCGCGACGGCGTCGGTGCTGCAAATCAATGCAGACGCGGCGCGGAGCATATCCGGGCTTGCCGGCGGCACCGAAGGGCGTTGCGTGACCATTATCAATGTCGGCAGCCAGCCTGTCACGCTGCTGGACGAAAGCGCATCGTCGTCGGCATCGAACCGCCTGACCCTTGGCGGCAACCTGACGATCTCTGCGAAGCAGGCCGCGATCCTGCGCTACGACGGCACCGCCGCGCGCTGGCAGGCGATCGCGGGCGGGACAGGGGGCGGAGACTCCGGCAGCGGCGTCGTTTCGCCGCCGCTTGGACGGCTGACTTTGCAAAGCGGCGTGCCTGTCATGGCGGCGAGTCAGAGCGGCGCGACGATGCTCTATTACACGCCCTATGGAGGCAACCAGATTCCGATCTACGACGGCACAAACATGGTGCGGACCGCTTTCTCCGAACTGTCGCAAGGGACGACGGATACGACCAAATCGCCCGCTGCTGTTGCCGCCAGCAAGATCTATGATCTGTTCGTCTGGAATGATGGCGGAACCTTGCGCTTGTCGCGAGGGCCAGCCTGGACGAACGCCACGACGCGCGGCTACTCGCTTGCGGCTTTCAATGGCATTCTTGTCAACGCCTCGTCGATCACCAACGGCCCTGCTGCAGAACGCGGAACGTGGGTCGGAACGATTGCATCGAATGCATCGAGCACGATCGATTATATTTTCGGAACGAGCGGGACCGGAGGTGTCGCGGGCCGGCTGATGGTCTGGAATAGCTATAACCGGGTCAATGTCGGAACGACCGTTGTAGACACAACGTCTTACACGGACTCATCCAACACCATTAAACAGTTCCACAGCGGCGGCTCAGGGATGCAGGTTGAGCTTTTGCTAGGCGCGCAAACAGACGCGATACGCTGGGGAGTTGCGACAGAGCTGGCACTGATTGGGGTTAATGGAACATTCGCAATTGTCGGTGTCGGACTCGATATCCTCACCGCATTTTCCGCGCAGCGCGCGCGACTGAGCAATCCGACTGCAACGACGTTCGCGGCGATTCTAAGCCAATCCGGAGTGTGGACCCCCTCTATCGGAACACACACCGTCGCCATGCTGCAACAGAGCGACGGTTCGAACGCCAACCAGTTCAATAACACGGGGGCGGCCTCTTTGTCGGTTTCACTCTGTTTGTGAGCGCCAGATTTCAGGCCGGAACATCGCGCTGCTTCAGTTTGAGCCGTAAAATTGGCTTCTCGAAGAGATGAAACACTATGCTCGCCAGAATGACCGTGAGGATCGGCAGCGCCACGAAAGACAGGAGAGGAGCCATGCTGGCGATCGGCCATCTCTGGTAGATGAGCGGATGCAGGAGGTACACGGAATAGCTCGCTTCGCCGACGAGGACCCCCGCTCGAAATGAAGCGGATGTTGGCTTGAAATCATACAGACAGAACAGCGCCGTGAAGACAAAAGTGAGCACGGTAAAAATTGCCCTGTCCATCCCGGAGACGATGGCATGCCATGAATCCGCGCTGGGTTCGATGGAAATAACTGCGGCGGTCGTGGCGGACAATGCCAGCCAGAACATCCTCGACGACGTTATCAATAGACCGCGCTCGCGCACGTAACCAAAGTAGATTCCCATCACGAAGAAGGCGACGTGGTTAGGC
>JAFEFK010000313.1 GCA_018240625.1 Pseudomonadota bacterium | reverse complement strand
GCCCGATGTGAATTCGACCTCGCCCACAACCGGTTTGCGATAGGGAACGAGCGCGAGGGTCCGGTTCAACTGCTCGATCTGCGCTTGAGTAATATTGACGCGATAGAGCTGGCGTTCAAAAGGGCCGGCATCTGCGGGCAGCTTGATGGGCACATAGGGGCCGCCCATGCCGGCGTGCGGAGTCGCAGCCTCCATCTTCGCCACATTGAGTCCGAGATCGGAGAAGATGCCGCGCATCCGGCGCACGCGAGATTCCATGTGATCCTCGACGGAATTCAACTCCGCCATCTGACGGTTCTCGACGTGATTGAGCGACGATTCGAGCCGTACCAGCTCGGCGCCAGCGCCGTCTGCTTTCGCGAGCCGGATCGGCTGCTGATTTGTACTGGCCGGCGTTCGGGATTCCAGGCGAGCTTCCCGATCGGGCGGCGCCACGAAAACGGCGGTGTCGTTAATCGGCGAGGGTTTTATGGTTCCGGACGGACTTGCCTCGGAGGCGCTCGCAGGTTTCCGGGGCAAGCCCTTGATCGAGCCTGTCGCCGCAACGTCGGGCAGGGCGTTCAGTGCAGCGGCACGCGATTCGAGCGTGGCCTGTCGGCGGACGATTTCATCGAGCTTTTTGTCGAACTGTTCCTGATCCAGCAACTGGCGGCTGGTGGAGCGGTCGATCCGCGCGCGCAGTTCGGCGATGCGGTCTTCATAGGAGTACTGCATGTCCGCCTGACGCGAGATGAGCCGGGTCAGTACATCGTCGCGGAATGCGAAGTAGGTCGCGGTCGCAGCAGACCAGAGTCCGAGGACGGTAATTGTCCCGATCACGATCCAGAATACGACAGGTCCAAGCCGAACCTGCTTTCCGGCATGGGCGATCGTGTAGCCGCGCTGCGATTCCTTGACGCTGGACGATGGCGCCGGTACCGGAACGTGGCGGCGCGAATGAGCCCGTCCGTGATCGTGAGCGTGACGCTGCGGATACTCGGCATACTGACTCGACTGATACGACATCGGCACTCCCGCGCCGGTCTGAAACAAGTTCCAGTCGGCTCAATTTCAGTGCCGATTTGAACCCCTCATGGTTAATTTTCGGGAAATGACGGTGCAAGTTTACAGACTTCGGGCTGCTGCGAGCACATCGTCCGCATGGCCGTCGACCCTGACCCGGTGCCAGATGCGGGCAATTCGACCGTCCTCTGCCACAAGCGCCGTGGTGCGAAGAATACCCAGGAACGTCTTGCCGTACATCGATTTTTCGCCCCAGACGCCATACGCATCGAGCATGCCGTGCTTTTCATCCGAGATGAGAGGCATGGATAGCTTGTGCTTGGCGATAAAAGCTTCCTGAGCTTTCAATGGATCGGCGGACACCCCCAGGATCGCAG
>JAFEFK010000312.1 GCA_018240625.1 Pseudomonadota bacterium | reverse complement strand
CGACGCCTGGCCTTCTTCAGGTCACATTGCAGCGAGCTTTTCGCGCAATCGATCGACGGCTTCGGGATTGGCGAGCGCTGAGAGGTCGCCGGGATCCTTGTTTTCAAACACGGCGCGCAGCACCCGGCGCATGATCTTCAGGTTGCGGGTGCGCGGCAGATCGTCGACAAACAGGACAGTCTCGGGGCGATACGACGCACCCATCCCATCGACGATGGCAGAGGAGAGCAGGCCTGCGAGGTCACCATCGCCGTTCACGCCGGGCATCGGCACACAGGCGCAGACGATTGCTGAACCTTTGACGGCATGGGGAATGCCGAATACGGCGGCTTCCGCGACCTTTCCCGTCGCAATCAGAATGCCTTCGATCTCGGCGGGGCCGGTGCGTTTGCCGGAAATCTTGATGGTGTCGTCAGAGCGGCCGAGAATGTAGTACAACCCATCGACGCCGCGCATCGCGAAGTCGCCATGCACCCACAGGCCGGGTAGCGTGCTCCAGTAACTCTCGATGTAGCGCTCATCGGCCTTCCAGAGACTCTTGGTCAACCCGATCGAGGAATGCCGCAACACCAGTTCACCAACGGTCCCGTCCGGTACGGGTTCGCCGGTCAGGTCGACGATGTCGGCCCCGACGCCGAGCGCGCGTCGCGAAAACGAGCCGGGGTTCATTGGATGGTTGGGCGTGCCGGTGAAGATACAGCCGCCGACCTCGGTGCCGCCGGAAATATTGATGATCGGAATCTTCTTCTTGCAGACGTGTTCGAAGAACCAGAGCCATGGCGAGGTGGTCCATGCCTCGCCGCCGGAGGCAGTCATCCGCAGGCTGGAGAGGTCGTAATTTTCCACCTCCAGGCCGTACCGCATCAGACTGCGCACGATCGTCGGCGATACGCCGAGATAGGTCACCCGATGTTCGGCGATCAATCGCCAGAATCGCCCGGTGTCGGGATAGTCCGGTGTGCCTTCGGCGATCAGCAGACTGCCGCCGGCGAAACTCGGAATGCAGGCGCACATCGCGCCAACCATCCATCCCATGTCGCTGAAGAAGAAAAACCGGTCGGATGATTTGAAGTCCCCGCAGACGATGATGTCGCGGGTGACCATCGAGCCGATGAAACCGATATGCGTCCATACGCACCCCTTCGGTTCACCTGTCGTTCCCGACGTATAGAGCAGGATTGCCGGGTCCTCGGCCTGCATCTCCGCGGTGTCCACAGCCCCATCTTTGCCGGCAACGATTTCGCTCCACCATTGGTCGCGGCCGGGGCGCATCGGCGTTTCGATGTCGAGGCCATCCCGGCTGACGACGATTACATGCTGGACAGTCGGAGATTGTTCGAGCGCCACATCGAGCACGGCTTTGAGCGGCGCTGGGGTGCCGCGCCGCCAGGTTCCATCCGCGGTGACCACCGCCTTGGCCTCACCGTGATTGAGGCGCGATAAAATCGGCGCGGGCCCGAACCCCGAAAACAGCGGCATCACGATCGCGCCGAGCTTCAAAATCGCAAAGAATGCGATGAACGTCTCCGGCAAGTTTGGCATGTAGATCGCGACCACATCGCCACGGCCGATGCCGAGATTGCGCAGCCCTTGCGCCAGTCGCCCGACCTCGCGGTCGAATTCGCTGTAACTCAGCGTGCGGCGCTCACGGCTGTCTTCGCCCTCCCAGACCAGAAACGTCTGGTCCCACACCGCCGTGCCGCGATGCTTGTCCAGGCAGTTCAGCACGATGTTGGTGGTTCCGCCGACACACCAGCGTGCCCAGGCCTGACCGGCGGACGCATCCAGCATCTGGTCGTAGTTGCGATAGAACCGCACATCACAGAACCTAAAGACCTGATCCATCAGCCATGCCGGATCGGCTTCTGCTTTCGACGCGAGCTCGTCATAGTCCCGATGGCCGGTCGAACGCAGGAACGCGGTCAGATTGCTCTGCGCCACCAGTTCGGGCGGCGGCTCCCAGATGTATTGGTTTGTGTCGTTCATGAACGATCTTGTCAGCAATGACCGCGCCGGTTGAGTGGTATTGAAGCTAACGCTCGGATGCATTTTGCGTCAATGGTCCTGCTATCTTTCGATTCGAACATTTGTTAGAAACGCATCGAGGAGCAGGCCGTTTGACAAAGAAAGAATCCAGCATATCCGCGTTTCTGTCGCCGACGCCATTTGTCGATAGCGACTCGTCCAGGGTTCGTGCATTCGTCGCGCGGAGCCTGGATGGTACGCGTGGTTTATCCGAAACGGAAACGGCGATCCGCCTGTTCGAGGCCGTGCGAGATCGGATCAGGTACAATCCGTTTGGCATTGGCACCAGCGAGGACGAATACCGCGCCAGCCGCGTCGCCGGGATTCCGTCAAATTATTGCGTGCCCAAAGCGATTTTGCTGACGGCGGCCTTGCGTGCCGTGGGCATTCCGGCGGCGGTCGGGTTTGCCGACGTCCGCAATCACTTGAACTCGCCGAAACTGACAGATCTGATGGAAACCGATCTGTTTATCTACCACGGTTACGTCGCGCTTTGGCTGGAGGGCAGGCGGTTCAAGGTGACGCCAGCCTTCAACACCGAGATGTGCGAACGGTTCGGTGTCAGGCAACTGGTTTTCGACGGGAAAAGCGACGCGCTGTTTCATGAATTCGATACCAGCAGCCAAAGGCATATGGAGTATGTCAACGACCGCGGCTGGTTCGCCGATCCGCCGATCGGGCAGTTGCTGCAGGATTTTCGCGTTACCTACCCGAAGCTGTGGCAATCCAGCATTCAGCGGGTGCAGGTTCAGGATGCTGCCTTCGGCGGGCAGTGAGGTCGCGCAAGTAGCTATGTTGAAGGCGTGGCCGATGGAGACTACCTGGATTGAGGCGGCTTGGCGTACTGTACCGCCACCCGTCCGACCTTCTCGCGAGCAATGACCAGCTTCTGGATCTGCGCTGTGCCGTCACCGATCTGAAGGCCCATCACGTCGATGTAACGCTGATGAAACGGAAGATCGGTGGTGTAGCCGTAATGACCGTGCGTGAGCAGGCATTGATGTATGATTTCACAGGCGACTTTCGGTACGTACCATTTGCACATCGCGGCTTCGGCGGTGTGAGTGAGTTGCCGATCGCGCAGTGAGAGCGTGTAGTAGCAAAGCTGGCGCATCATGGTGAGTTGCGTTTCGGCTTCCGCCAGCGGGAAACTCACGCCCTGATATTGCGCGATCGGCCGCTCGAAGGCGATCCGGCCGGTCGTGTATTGCCAGGCTTCGTCGACCGAGGCTTGCGCGGGCCCAATGCATTCGAGGCCGATCAGCGCGCGGCTGTAGTCGAAGCCCGACATGATCTTGGAAAAACCCTTGTTTTCTTCGGCCATCAGGCATTCGGCGGGAATAAACACGTCGTCGAAGAACACCGAGCCGCGACCGACCGGTCTGGTGCCGATGTCGTCGAAATGGGTGCGCGTAATGCCGTTCTGACTAAGGTCGACAAAGAAGGCGCTGACACCGCGGGCTCCGTCCTCGATACTGCCGGTGCGCGCAAAGATCACCGCGGCATCGCATTGGTCCGAAAAACTCATCGAGGTCTTCTCGCCATTGAGGCGATAGCCGTTGCCGGACTTATCGGCTCGCAGAACGAGGTTGGCCGCATCCGAGCCGCCGCGCGGCTCTGTCAGGCCGAGCCCGATGATGGCTTCGCCGCGGGTGACCCGTGGGAGCCATTGTCGCGCGATATCGGGCGCCGCATGCTGGGCGATCATGCCGCCCATCAGGGACGCCAGCAGTGGCACATAACTGGCATTGAAATCGCCGTAGGCGATCTGCTCGATGACAATTCCAGCCGTAGCGCAACTTTCGCCGAGGCCGCCGTACTGTTCTGGAAGATCGACGCCAATCAGACCGAGGTCGCCCATTTCCTTCAGCATCGCGCGGTCGATGCGGTCTTGTCTGGCGCGCTTCTGATAATGCGGAGCCAGTTTTTCCCGGGCGTATCGCGCGGCGGTTTCGCGAAACGCCTCTTGCTGCTGGCTGAGCGCATAGTCCATGGAAGTTACCTGCTACATCATTTTTAATTGGCGGATTGCCTTGGAACGGCGCGATGACCGGTTCGCTACTTCGTCCTCGTAACGCCCGGCTCGCGGTTGGAGAATTTCACCGCGTCGATCATTTGCCGCGCATCGTGGGCGAGATGCAGGGTTTCGCCGCCGTCAATGTACCATTCCTCACCGGTAACGAATTTGCCGAGCGGTGAACTGAGAAAGATGATGGCGGCCGAAATATCTCCGACGTCGCCCATGCGACCCATTATGTTACGATTCAGTTTGAGCCATTGCTCGGGATCGATCGGATAATGATCCATGCCCTCGGTTTTGATGGTTCCGGGGGCGACGCAATTGAGGCGGATACCGAACTCCGCCCATTCGAACGCCAGCGTCTTCATCATCGCAAGTACACCGCCTCGGGCGGCCGCCGTATGCACGAACCCGCTCAGGCCGGAACGCACGCACGCGGTCACGAACACGATTGCCCCGCCGTTTGCCAGCATGAAGTGATCCGCGACGGCTTTGGTCATCTGCCAGGAGCCGATCAGATTGTTGCGGATGACCGTCTCGAAACCCTTGTTGTTGAGCTCCCGCGCCGGGGTTACGAACTGTCCGCCGGCATTGTTGACAAGGATATCAAGCCGACCGAATTCCTCCTTGATGCGCTGCATAGCGCTTTCGATCTGCTCGGGCAGACGAATGTCGGCAGAGATTGCAATGGCTTGGCGGCCGAGTTCGCGGATGGTTCCGGCGCAGTTCTCGATCGGCTCGGCGCGGCGGCCCAGCACCACGACATCCGCGCCGCAACGCGCCATTTCGATGGCGGTGGCGAGCCCCATGCCGGTCCCGCCGCCAGTCACCAGTGCGACTTTGCCCTTCAGCAAATCGGAAGCGAAACGCATGTTCGGGAGTTGCTGCATGATGGTCCTGACGATGGAATACCGATTGTATTCGAATGACCCGGTATTATTCTAACAGATGTTAGAAATTCGGGAAGGGACCGCAAATGTCCGAACGTGATTCGATCCATTGCGTATTGGACGGCGGTATCATCACGATCATAATCGACCGGCCCAAAAGGCAGAAACGCTCTTTCGGTGGAAGGCCAACCGGCTGCATGTGAGAGCTAGGTAGAGAAGGCGGACGGGAATGAATACCCCTGTTATCAATGGGCATGCGGGCTCGGTCTATCTCGGGGAAGAGCATGAGCTGCTGCGGGCCCAGATCCGGCGTTTCGTCGACGAGGAGATCAAGCCGCACGCGGCGGCGTGGGAGCGGGACGGCATGGTCCCGCGCGAGGTCCTGCGCCGGATGGGGGAACTTGGTTTTTTTGGCATCCGCTATCCGGCCGAATACGGTGGCTCCGATCTGAACACGCTGGCGACGGTGGTGCTGGCAGAAGAACTGGGCCGGTCGACGTTCTCAGGTGTGGCCATCACGGCCCTGGTGCACACCGACATGGCGTCGGTGCATCTGTTCAACGGCGGCTCGCAGGCCATGAAGGACCGGTTTATGGCGGATGTGGTTGCCGGCAGGAAAATCGTCGCTGTCGGCGTCACCGAGCCCGGTGCGGGTTCGGACGTCAAAGGCATTCGTACCACCGCGCGGCGGGACGGCGATAGCTATGTGTTGAACGGCGCGAAGATGTTCATCACCAACGGGGTGCATGCCGATCTCTACTGCGTGGCCGCCGTCACCAATCCGGAGGCGCGGCCGTCACAGCGGCTGTCGATGCTCCTGGTGGAAAAAGCAACGCCGGGATTTCGTGTCAGCCGTGCGCTGGACAAACAGGGATGGCGTTCATCCGACACGGCCGAACTGCTGTTTGAAGATTGCCGCGTGCCGGCCGGGAACATGCTTGGCGAAGAAGGGCAGGGCTTTTATGCGATCATGCGCAATTTCCAGAATGAGCGGATCGTGATCGGTGCGATGGCGATGGGTGAAGCCCAAGCTGCGATCGAGATCACGCTGGATTGGGTGACGCAGCGGCAAGCCTTTGGCGCGCCGCTGTGGTCCAAGCAGACGATCCGTCAACGGCTGGCGATGCTGGCGGCCAAGGTCGAAGCGGGCCGGCAGCTGGTCTATCACTCGGCATGGCTGGTGACCCAAGGCGTCGACGCCACCAAGGAGGTGTCGATGGTGAAGGCCTATTGCGGTGAACTGGTCAACGAGGTGATGTACGACTGCCTTCAGTTTCACGGCGGCATGGGTTACATGCGCGAGAGTACGATCGAGCGCATGTCGCGCGATGCCCGCGTGCAGTCGATTGGTGGTGGCGCGACGGAAGTCATGCTGGAGGAAGTTGCCAAGCGCATGCGCTGAGACGAACATTCGGCAGGAGAGTTATGCTTTCTTGACTCCGTCGAATATCAAAAGCTCGGTCCGCTTCGCCAGTTTCACCACGGCGTCCTTGCTGTCGAGGCTGAACCACTCGATCGTCCAGTTCAACGCGCCGAGGACGAAGATCCGCAACGGAACGATCTCGATATCGGCGCGAATCTCTCCAGCGCGGCGCGCGTCGAGAAAGAGCCTGTCCCAGTATTTCGCGTAAGCTTTGCGCAACGGGCGATGCGGCTTCTTGAGCGTTTCGGGCAATTGGCCATAGATGCGAATATTGGCAGATGTGAAATCGCTGGCTTCGAGCAGCGCGACCAGATGCGCCTCGATCGCAAGTCCGATACGTCGGCGATGTGAGACTTTGCCGGCATCGCTCAGCGCCTTCTTGACGGCTTCAAATACACGCAACAGTCCGAGG
>JAFEFK010000311.1 GCA_018240625.1 Pseudomonadota bacterium | reverse complement strand
TCCAGACCCCTCGTGAAAATCAGGCATTGGACCGTCTCTGAAAGAGCCCCTCACCCCGACCCTTTCCCCGCAAAGAGCGGGGCGAGGGAGAAGAAGCGCCCGCTGCGTCGTTCACGACAATTCCGACACCTCGCCGTCCGGTAACGCAAACTGGAAGGTGTTCAACGTCATCGACACCATGGTGTAGTAGCCGCACAGGCCGATGATCTCGACGATGCCGCGCTCGGTGAGAACCTTCACGGCCTCGTCGTAGAGCGGCTGCGTCAGGCCGTGGCCTTCATGCAGGGATTTGGCGACGTCGTAGATCATCTGGCCCTTGGGATCGTCGAACACGGGCGTGCGGCGATCGCGGATGTCTTCGATGATCTTCAGGTCCATGCCGCCTTTCAGCGCCAAGCGCTTGTGGGCATACCACTCGTAGTGCGAGGTCCAGTGCCGCGCGGTGACGAGGATTGCGATTTCCGACAGTTTTGCCGGAAAGATGGTGTCGAAGCGCAGCACGGCGCCAAGCCGCGTGGCGTGCCGCGCCATCTCGGGGCTGTTCAGCCACGCCATCATCGGCGGCGGCGGGCTGCCGCGCTTGCTGGCGATGGACTCATCATAGGTCTGCTTCTGGTCCGCATTCATTTCACCAGGCGAAAGCAGTTTGAGGCGCATTGTCGTTTCCTCTTGTTTTTCAGCGTTGCGGCTTGGCAGTACCATTCTCCGCGCGCGACTTCCATACCGCGGAATAACATGCCCGCATCGAGAGACATGTTGAAATCCGTATTGCGCCCGCTAAGGTCTTTTCAACGGGTGCATCCGCTTAAACGTGCGGTGCAAACTTCTGTCTCATTCATGGAAACGCCGCATGTCCGATCTTGAAGCCTTCCGCAACGACACCCGCAAATGGCTCGAAGCCAATTGTCCGCCGGAGATGCGACGGCCGATGACCTCCGATGAAGACACGTTCTGGGGCGGCCGCAACGCCAAATTCTCGTCGGAGCCGCAACGCGTCTGGTTCGAACGGATGCGCGACAAGGGCTGGACCGTGCCGCACTGGCCGAAAGAATATGGCGGCGGCGGACTTGATGGCGAGCAAACCAAGATCCTGCGGCAGGAAATGGCGGCGATCGGCGCGCGTCAGCCGCTGACCTCGTTCGGCATCTCCATGCTGGGACCGGCGCTGCTGCATTACGGCACCGATGCGCAGAAGAAGGAGCATCTGCCGAAGATCGCGGCGGGCCTGATCCGCTGGTGCCAGGGCTATTCGGAGCCGAACGCCGGCTCCGACCTCGCCTCGCTGCAAACCCGCGCCGAAAGCGATGGCGACGATTTTGTCATCACCGGCCAGAAGATCTGGACCTCCTATGCCAACTTCGCCGACTGGATTTTCTGCCTGGTGCGCACCGACCCGGCGGCGAAGAAGCATGATGGCATCAGCTTCATCCTGTTCGACATGACCTCAAAAGGCGTGTCGACCAAACCGATCCTCCTGATTTCCGGCAAGTCGCCGTTTTGCGAGACCTTCTTCGATGGCGTGCGGGTGCCGAAGTCGCATGTGGTCGGCACCGTCAATCGCGGCTGGGATGTCGCGAAATATCTGCTGCAGCATGAGCGCGCGATGATCTCCGGCATGGGTGAGCGCGGCGTCGGCCGTCCGCTCGGGCAGGTGGCGGCAGATTCCATCGGCGCTGATGAGCAAGGCCGGCTCGACGATGCGATGCTGCGTGGGCAGATCGCGGGCTTCGAGGTGGATGAAGCGGCGTTGTCGGCGGCGGCCGAGCGCATGGTCGATTTGAATAAAGCAGGCCAGGGCCATCCGGCGTTTTCGTCGGCGATGAAGTATTACGGCACCGAGTTGAACAAGCGGCGCTATGAGATTCTCATGTCGGCCGGGGGCATCGACGCGCTGGAATGGGAAAGCTCCCGCTCGAAGGAAGGTGCGCGTCCGCGCGCCTGGCTGCGTACCAAGGCCAACTCGATCGAAGGCGGCACCAGCGAGGTCATGCTCGGCATCGTCGCGAAACGCATTCTCGATCTGCCGGGGGCTTAGCGAACATGCCGGTCGTCCCCGCGAAAGCGGGGACCCATACGCCCTGTCTTCCCAGTAGATCAAATGCCGACCCGCCAATGTCCTAACTCGCACGGCGGTTATGGGTCCCCGCTTTCGCGGGGACGACCGGGAAAGAAACTCAGAAACTGGATCGTCTCATGCCTCTCCTCCTCACCGAAGAACAATCCATGCTGCGCGACAGCGCGCGCGGCCTCATCAGCGACAAGGCGCCGGTCGCGCACCTGCGGCAGTTGCGCGACACCAGGGACGCGGACGGTTTCTCCCGCGATCTCTGGAAGATCTTTGCCGAGATGGGATTTTCCGGCCTGCTGGTGCCGGAGGCGTTCGGCGGCAGCGGGTTGGGTTGCGTCGAAGCCGGCATCGTGATGGAGGAAATCGGCCGCACGCTGATGCCGTCACCGTTTTTGTCGACAGCGGTGCTGGCGGCGTCCGCGCTGTCGCGCGGCGGCAGTGGCGCGCAGAAATCCGAATATCTGCCAGATATCGCCAAGGGTATGCTGCTCGCCGCGCTCGCGGTCGATGAGGGCGCCAAGCATCGCCCGGCGCAGACCGCGATGCAGGCTGTTCGCGCAGGCAATGGGTTCAAACTCAAGGGCGCAAAAGCGTT
>JAFEFK010000310.1 GCA_018240625.1 Pseudomonadota bacterium | reverse complement strand
GTGAAGAGCGCCATGCTATCCGGCGATATCGTCATGCTGACCCGAGCAGGACCACGCCGGCTGCCAGTATCAGACAGCCGAGAAGCCGCCAGCGGCCCACCGGCTCACGCAGGATGATCATTCCGAACAGTGCGCCTACCATCATCGACATCTCGCGGAGGGGTGCGACGACGCTGAGCGGTGCACCCTTTTCCAGTGCCGCAAGAATGAGGATGTAGGAGAGCGGCGAGAGAAGTCCAACGCCGATCGCAAGCGGCCAATGGTTTCTCATTCGCTTCCACGCAAGGCTTCGGTTTCGCAGAACGAGCGGCGCCAGCAAGACAAACCGGACCAGATTGGCAAACCAGTCGAGAACTACCGGATGAATGCCTGCCGTCTTGACCGCGTAAGCATCCACGACCGTGTAGTTTGCAATGAGGAAGCCCGTCATCGCGCCCCAACGCACGCCGGCCTGGCCACCGGGGCGGCGGAAGTTTGCGAG
Organism: Pseudomonadota bacterium; assembly: GCA_018240625.1. Classification (GTDB taxonomy): domain Bacteria; phylum Pseudomonadota; class Alphaproteobacteria; order Rhizobiales; family Xanthobacteraceae; genus Nitrobacter. Next base: position 4,425 of record JAFEFK010000310.1, on the reverse strand, counting down.
ATTGCCCTGCGTCGAGATCAAGCCGATACCGATCACCACCGCGAATAGCCCGAGAACGCCGTGCAGCGATGGCATCTCCCCCAGCAGCAGGAATGCTCCCAGCGATGAGAGCATTGGACCTGTTCCGCGCGCGACGGGATAAACCACGGACAGGTCAGCGACCTGATAGCCGCGCTGCAGGCATAGGCTGTAGGCGAGGTGGATCGCTCCGCTCAGCAGGATGCAGAGCACGGCGGCGATGCTCCACTTCAATTCGCCGCGCGCGAGCACCCACGCCACCCAGGGTGCATAGGCAAGGCAAGCGATGCCGGTATAGGCGAAGACGAATGCCGGCCCGGCGCTGGCCGCGCGTTTCGACAGCAGATTCCAGCTCGCGTGAATGAAGGCAGCGAGAACGACGAGCGCGAGAGCAGCAAACGACATGAGACCTCCTTGCCATATGGCTCAAGGTTGATCTCGACGTCTCCGCCTCTGGGATTTTTGCCCTGGGGTGCAGCCGCAGGATTTGCTGCGGTTTCCGCAACGCTCGGACCAGCGACGGCTGCTCAGCCGTCCGGAACCCTAGTTGCCACTCGGTCGATCGCCTCTTCTAGCTGACTCGCGGGAGGGGCTGTCAAGCCGATCGAGCGGTATCGGATAAGCCATGCGCAAAAAGGGCGCCCTTTCGGCCGCCCTTTCGCATTCTCTTCCTTGAAGTCTGAATTACTCCGCAGCTTGCAGCGTCTTCGCGTGTGACGCCAGATCAAAGCGATCCGCGTTCATCACCTTGGTCCAAGCCGCCACAAAGTCGTTGGCGAACTTCTGCCTGGAATCGCTACAGGCATAGACTTCGGCGAAGGCGCGAAGCTGCGAGTGCGACCCGAAGATCAGGTCGACGCGGGTGGCGGTCCACTTCGGCGCTTTCGTCTTGCGATCGCGGCCTTCGTAGAGGTTATCGCCGGCCGGCTGCCATTCGGTGTCCATGGTCAGCAGGTTGACAAAGAAATCATTTGTCAGCTTGCCGACCTGCTGGGTGAAGACGCCGTGCTTGGAATCGCCGGCATTGGCGCCGAGCACGCGCAGGCCACCGATCAACACCGTCAATTCCGGCGCCGTCAGGTTGAGAAGTTCCGCGCGATCCACCATGGACTCTTCCGGACCCATGAACTGCTGCTTCTTGCTGTTGGTGTAGTTGCGGAACGCATCGGCGCGGGGCTCGAGCGGCGCGAACGACTCCACGTCGGTCTGCTCCTGCGAGGCGTCCATGCGGCCCGGCGTGAACGGCACCTTGACGTCGACGCCGCCATCCTTGGCGGCCTTCTCGACTGCGGCGGCACCGGCCAGCACGATCAGGTCGGCGAGCGAGATCTTCTTGCCGCCGCCGGCAGCATTGTTGAAGTCCTTCTGGATGGCTTCCAGCTTGGCCAGCACGGTAGCGAGTTGCTTCGGCTGGTTGACCTCCCAGTCCTTCTGGGGGCTCAGGCGGATGCGGGCACCGTTGGCGCCGCCGCGCTTGTCGGAGCCGCGGAACGTCGAGGCCGAAGCCCACGCCGTCGAAACCAGTTGCGGCACCGTCAAACCGGAAGCGAGAACCTTCGCCTTGAGGTCCGCGATGTCCTTGTCGTTGACGAGGTTATGATCGACCGCCGGAATCGGATCCTGCCAGATCAGCACTTCCTTCGGCACCAGCGGGCCATGATAGCGCTCGCGCGGTCCCATGTCGCGATGGGTCAGCTTGAACCATGCGCGTGCGAAGGCGTCGGCGAATTGGTCCGGGTTCTCATGGAAACGCTTCGAGATCTTTCCGTAGGCCGGATCGAACCGCAGCGACAGATCTGTCGTCAGCATGGTCGGCACATGCATCTTCGACTTGTCGTGGGCGTCCGGCGTGATCGCGGGCGCGTTCTTCGCCCGCCACTGGTGGGCGCCGGCCGGGCTCTTTTCCAGCTCCCACTCGAACTTGAACAGGGTGTCGAAGAAGTTGTTGTCCCACTTCGTCGGCGTCTGGGTCCAGGTGACTTCAAGGCCGCTGCCGATGGTATCGCCGCCTTTCCCCGTTCCGTACTTGCTCTTCCAGCCGAGACCCTGATCCTCGATTGCCGAGCCATCGGGCGCCGGGCCGACCAGCGACGCGTCACCCGCGCCGTGGGTCTTGCCGAAGGTGTGGCCGCCGGCGATCAGCGCCACGGTTTCCTCGTCGTTCATCGCCATGCGGAGGAACGTCTCGCGGATGTCCTTGGCCGCAGCGACCGGATCCGGCTTGCCGTTAGGTCCTTCCGGGTTGACGTAGATCAGGCCCATCTGCACCGCGGCCAGCGGCTCCGCGAGTTCACGCTCGCCGCTGTAGCGCTCGTCGCCGAGCCAGGTTCCTTCCGGACCCCAGAACAATTCCTGCGGCTCCCACTGATCGGCGCGGCCACCGGCAAAGCCGAAGGTCTTGAAGCCCATCGATTCCAGCGCCGCGTTGCCGGCGAGCACATAGAGGTCGGCCCAGGAAATCTTGCGGCCGTATTTTTGCTTGATTGGCCACAGCAGGCGGCGGGCGCGATCAAGCAGCACGTTGTCCGGCCACGAATTCAATGGCGCGAAACGCTGCTGGCCGCCGCCGGCCCCACCGCGGCCGTCGGTGATGCGGTAGGTGCCCGCGCTGTGCCACGCCATGCGCACCATCAGGCCGCCGTAATGGCCGAAGTCGGCCGGCCACCAATCCTGCGAATCGGTCATCAGCGCCTTCAGGTCGGTCATGACGGCGTTGAGATCGAGCGTCTTGAACTCCGCGGCGTAATCGAATGCCTTGCCCATCGGATCGGACAGGCTGGAATTCTTATGCAGGACCTGGAGGTCGAGCAGGTTCGGCCACCAGTCGCGATTGCTCTGTCCGCGCGCGCCTCCGGTGAACGGGCACTTGCCGGCGCCCTTGTCGTCAGTCTTTGCGTCCATGGTTGTCTCCAATTCCATTATTCTTGCGCTGTTTTCCTTGGGGGAAACGAGCTCCGCGAAATTTTGAGTGAGATGTCGTTCGGGGTCACGTCGGACGCCGGGAAACATCGGTCTTTCAATGAGTTGAGTGTCTCACCGGGCCTCGACCACAGTCTGCACCCGCGATGTGACGCTAATTTGGAAGATATCTAACATCAGGTCCAGTCGAATTGTCTTGGGCATGCGATAAGTTTATCTGATCAATAATGATCACGCTCAAACAACTCCGTTATCTCGCCGCGCTGGCACGCCATGGTCACTTCGGCCGTGCCGCGGAGTCGTGTGCCATCACCCAGCCGGCACTGTCGATGCAGATCCGCGACCTTGAACAGTTTCTCGGCGTGACGCTGGTGGAACGGCGTCCCGGTGAGGTGATGCTGACGGAGATCGGCCGCGAGATCGCCCGTCGTGGCGAGGATGTGCTGGCGGCGTCTCGTGACCTCGTTGATTTCGCGCAGCATCGGGCGCAACCGCTGACGGGCCGATTGACCCTCGGCATTATCCCTTCGCTCGCGCCATACCTGCTGCCGAAAATCCTGCCCGCGCTACAATCGCAATTCCCGGAGTTGCGTCTGGAGTTACGCGAGACACAGACGCGGCCACTCATCGACGAGATCAAGAGCGGTGCGCTCGATGCGGCCATGCTGGCGCTGCCCCTCGGCGAGGCCGACATCGACACCATGGACCTGTTCGACGATCTGTTTCTGCTCGCGGTGCCTGCGGACGATCCGCGTCCGCGCGACAAGCGCGTAGCCGCCGATGACATCGATCAGTCGCGCTTGATCTTGCTGGAGGATGGCCACTGTCTGCGCGATCAGGCGCTGGCTTTTTGCGCGACGATCCCGCGCGGACCGGCGCCGGGTACAACCGGCATGACGTTCGGCGCGTCCAGTCTCACCACCGTGATGCAGATGGTCGCCGGCGGTTTTGGCGTGACGCTGATCCCGCAGATCGCGGCCGACGTCGAGGCACGGGATAGTCGCGTGAAGTTTCTGCGATTGGAAGAGCCGCAGCCCGGTCGGAGCATCGGCCTCGCGTTTCGCAGGACATCGCCACGCAAGGCGGATTTCGCGGCGCTGGGCGAGGTGGTGAAGGGGAGTGTGGGAGCGGGATGAACGCTCCGCGTCGTGAGGCGCGCTCACGACGATCTGGTATCGCGCCGTCGGTGAGCATCGAGGTCTTGGCCGACGATGCGGTTAGCAGGCGATGACGAACGAGACGTCAGAACCGGAACGAACCCGCGACGGAGCCGAAAACGGCGGGAGCTGCCTGCGTCGTGTATTCGCGGGAACGCCAGATCACCGTCGCCGAGAGGCCGAATCCCGACTGGTTGAACACTTCGGCTTGCGGATTCCGACGAAGTCGCCCGGGTGTACCGATATGAAGTCGCCCGGGGATTCCGAGACGATGTCGCCCACCTCTCCGATTTGATCTCGCCCGGGGGCGAGGCGTTCTAGCTGCTGAGGT
>JAFEFK010000030.1 GCA_018240625.1 Pseudomonadota bacterium | reverse complement strand
GGGCGGGGGGGGGGGGGGGAGGGGGACGGCGGGCGGGGGGGGGGCGGAGGGGTCGGGGAGGGGGGCTGGGGGGGAGAGTGGGGTGCTGCAACGGCCGTCCGGGGGGTCGCCGTGCCCCGTTATGTGACTACCGCTTTTGTGCTGGCCGTATCGCTCTTTGCCGTACAAACCGCCTTCGCCGACGACGTAACAGGCATATGGCTTCGTGATACCGGCGCATCCAAAGTCAAATTCGCACGCTGCGGTGATGCACTGTGTGGATCGATCGTCTGGCTCAAGGATGGAGCGGATCCCAAAGCCAAGGTCGGCCAGCGGGTCTTCTTCGGCATGAAGCCGAGCGGCGCCAATGCATGGGCCGGAAGCGCGTTCAATCCCGAAGACGGCAAGACCTACAGCGGCAAGATGACGCTGTCCGGTAACACCCTGACCACCGCAGGCTGCGTCATGAGCATAATCTGCAAATCGGCAACCTGGACGCGATCAAACTAGAGTTTTACTCCCCACGCCTTAGACGAAATGGTCAATTCACCTGGACACCCCACCGGCCTTCTCCGTAGGAAGGCCGGGTTGACGGTGCTAGGCTGACGCCGGCCCGCACGTGCCCGCTCCTCGGCGGCGTAAGTGATCGCGGTTCGATACATCCGGCATAGAGCACAAGTCGCAGAAGACGACGATCGCCGTGCCGTCATTTGGGAGGTCGTTAGTGTTCAAATCTACATTGTTGGCAGGTATTGCTTTGACGGTCGCATTGGCGACACCGGCATTTGCTCAAGACAAGACGGTCAAGATCGGCGTGCTCAACGATATGGCGAGCCTTTATGCCGACATCGGAGGCCCGAATTCAGTGGTCGCGGTCAAGATGGCGGTTGAGGACTCCGGCCTGCTCAAGAAGGGTTGGAAGATCGACGTCATCAGCGGCGACCATCAGAACAAGCCCGACGTTGGCGTCAATATTACGCGGCAGTGGATCGATACCGAGAAAGTTGACGCCGTCGCCGACGTGCCAAACTCCGGCGTGGCGCTAGCCGTCGGTAATATCATCCGAGAGAAGAACGCCGTGATGCTCAACTCGGGTGCAGCATCGGCCGATCTAACCGGAAAAGCTTGTTCGCCCAACAGCGTGTCATTCACCTATGACACCTACATGCTCGCCAACGGCACCGGCAAGGCGCTGACCAAGGCCGGCGGCGACACGTGGTTTTTTCTGACCTCCGATTACGCATTTGGTCACGCCCTTGAACGTGACACGGCTGCAGTCGTAACCGCGAACGGCGGCAAGGTTGTCGGCGGCGTCAAGCATCCGATCAATACCGCCGACTTCTCTTCCTTCCTGCTTCAAGCACAGGCATCGAAGGCGAAGGTGATCGGTCTCGCAAATGCTGGCGGCGACACGACCAACGCCATCAAGCAGGCTGCGGAATTCGGCATCGTCGCGCACGGACAGAAACTCGCGGCGCTGCTGCTGTTCATCAACGACGTGCATTCGCTCGGCCTCAAAACCGCGCAAGGTCTGTCGTTCACTGAATCATTTTACTGGGACCTGAACGATCAGACTCGCGCCTGGTCGAAGCGCTTTTCCGAGCTCGCCAACAAGCATCAGATACCGTCGATGACACAAGCGGGTAATTACGCTGCCGTGCTACATTACCTGAAGGCGATGGAAGCATTGGGCGGCAATCCGCACGATGGCGCCAAGGTCGTCGCCAAGATGAAGGAGATTCCCGCTGTCGACCCGCTCTTTGGCAACGCACCACTGCGGGAGGACGGTCGCCGCATGGTCAAGGCCTACCTCTTTGAGGTCAAGAAGCCCGAAGAATCGAAGGGGCCGTGGGATTACTACAAGACGGTTGCGACGATTTCACCGGAAGATGCAGCTAAGCCGCTGGCACAAAGCGAGTGCCCGCTCGTCAAGAAGAAGTAACGTTCCGAGCCGGCCGGGCACGCAAAATCCGGCCGGCCTTCGCCCTGCGGCGTTCGT
>JAFEFK010000309.1 GCA_018240625.1 Pseudomonadota bacterium | reverse complement strand
TAGCTCGCGCGGATCGGCGCACGCTCGACCGTCTTGTAGGACGTCAGATCCTCGCGCGTGATGAAACCGCCATGCGCCTTCATGTAATCGGCGAGGATATCGCCGAGTGGACCACCGTACAGCGCGCTTTCACCCTCGCGCGCAATCAGCGTCAGCGTCTCTGCATATTCCGCCTGCACCACGCGATCGCCGGGCTTGAGCGGGCTGCCGTTGCGGAAATAGATATCCGACAGCGGCTTGTCCCGGACCATCACCGCAGCCACGTCGCTGATGCATTCGTGCAGATACGGCGTGGCGAGATAACCGCGCGAGGCATGCTTGATCGCGGGCTGCAGGACGTCGGCGAGACTCATGGTGCCGTAGGCGCGCAGCGTCTCGCACCACGCTTTCAGCGAACCCGGCACCGCCACCGCCTTTGCGCCGATCAGGTTCTCGTCGCCGACGGTATCGAACACGCTCGAAGCCGAGCCGGGCCTTGACGTGTAGGTATCGGGTTTCACAGCACGCGGAACGGTGCTCTGGCCGTCGACGACGCGATGACTGCCATCGGCAAGGCGGATATGCGCCATGCCGCCGCCGATGATGCCGACCATCATCGGCTCCGCGACCGTCAGCGTGAACAGCGTGGCAATCGCGGCGTCGACGGCATTGCCGCCGGCTGCGAGCATCTCCGCCCCCGCGGCCGACGCCAGCGGATGGTTGCTGACGACCACGCCGCGGCTCCCCGACGCCGGCCGCTTGAGACAGTCGAAGGTGGTGCCTGCGCGCTCGCGCCAGTTTGCGGTCATGATGCTGGTCGTCCTGTCCGTTGTTTCTTCGTGTTTGTGCTGCCTACCGCGATGGCGTCTCGATGGGATCGCAATTGGAGCGACCCGACATCACGCAATCCTGAATCTGGCTCGCCGACCTGAGTTCGTGCGCCAGCCAGAGACCCACTGCCAGCAACACCACCGCGAAGATCAATCCCGCCACTGCGCCGCGACGGTTGCCTTCCGGCTCGGGATCTTTTTGCGGCCCGGGCTTATCCATGGGACGGCCTCTTCACGGATCGGAGATCGCCGGCGCTGCGGGATTTCCCGCATTTTTGTTTCATGGCAAAAAGACCGTCTTTAGCTTGTCAGTTTCTGGCCGCGCGTGGGAAGCGAATATCAGACCCACTCCACAAGCGGCCATGACATCAGGGTCAGGCCACAATGTCAAAAACCACGCGCGCGACGCAGGCGCTGACAAAACTCGGCGTCGCCTTCACGCTGCACGCTTACGACTACGATCCCGACGCCGACAGCATCGGCCTGCAGGCCGCGCAAGCGCTGGGCGCCGAGCCGCGGTGTGTGCTCAAGACGCTGATGGCCGAGGTCGACGGCAGGCCGGTGTGCGTGATCGTGCCGTCGGACCGCGAAGTCAGCATGAAGAAGCTCGCGACCGCGTTTGGCGGCAAGGCCGCGAAGATGATGCGCCCGGCGGATGCCGAACGGCT
>JAFEFK010000308.1 GCA_018240625.1 Pseudomonadota bacterium | reverse complement strand
TTGCGCTGGAATATGCGCGAAGCAAAAATCCGCTGTACCGCGCGCGCGCCGTCGAAACCGTCGAATGGTTGCGCCGGGAGATGCTGACAGGCGAGGGCGGCTTCGCGTCATCGCTCGACGCCGACTCGGAAGGCGAGGAAGGCAAGTTCTACGTCTGGTCAATGGCCGAGATCGAAGGCGCGCTCGGCACTCAAGGCGCTGCCGATTTCGCGGCGCGCTATGACATCACAACCGGGGGCAATTTCGAAGGCCATAACATTCCCAACCGCCTGAACACCATCGACCTCGGCAACGATGACGACGCTCACATGCGCGAGCTCCGAACGAAGCTGCTGGCACGGCGCGCCGGCCGCGTCCGGCCCGGCCTCGACGACAAAGTTCTCGCCGACTGGAACGGCTTGATGATCGCGGCGCTCGCGCATGCTGCCATCGTCTTCGACCAGCCGGACTGGCTGGCCACGGCGCGGGGCGCCTTCAGCTTCATCGCAACATCCATGACCCGCGACGGCAGGCTCGGCCATTCCTGGCGGGCAGGCCGGTTGCTCATTCCGGCGCTGGCATCCGACCACGCGGCGATGATTCGTGCGGCGTTGGCGCTGTTCGAGGCCACCGGCGACGATACGTTTCTGACGCACGCGCTGCATTGGCAGCGCTCGCTGGACATGCATTACGCGGACACCGAGCATAGCGGCTACTATCTCACCGCGGACGATGCCGAGGGGCTGATCGTCCGGCCGCATTCAACGGTCGATGACGCCATCCCGAATCATACCGGACTGATCGCTCAAAACCTCGTACGCCTTGCGGCACTGACCGGCGATTCAAAATGGCGCGACACGCTCGATGCGTTATTTAACGCCCTGCTGCCGCGCGCAGGCGAAAACGTGTTCGGGCACCTCTCGCTTTTGAATGCACTCGATCTCTATCTGACCGGCGCGGAGATCGTCGTGGTGGGTGAGGGCGCGCAAGCCGACGCGCTGCTCGCCGTTGCCCGGAAACTGCCCCATGCCACCAGTATCGTGCTGCATGTACCGCGCGCTGATGCGTTGCCGGCCGATCATCCCGCACGCGCCAAGGCCGAAGCGGTGCCCAGCGCCGCAGCCTTTATCTGTCGCAACCAGAGCTGCTCGCTTCCCATGATCGAGGCCGATGCTCTTGCGGCTCTCGTCAATCGCGTAGCCGCCTGAGGTCTCCAGTGGTCGGATTCCAACATTCGCATCTCGATGCCCGCGGCAGATGTGCAGGTTCTGCAAAGCGAGCACTCGACCAAAAAACCAAGTTGCCGGGCTTGTGCTCGTCCCGTCATTGTTGCACCGATAACGACGATCGTCTCATCTTCTCGTAAAACACAGCGGAAGGCCAATCATGCGCCTGACTGACTGCCATAATTTCCACGATTTCAGGCGGCTGGCCCGGAGTCGGTTGCCGGGACCCATCTTCGATTACATCGACGGCGGCGCCGAAGACGAAACCACGCTGCGCCGGAATACGGCCAGCTTCGAAGACTGCGACCTCGTGCCGAGCGTTCTGCGGGGTGTCGAGAAAGTCGACACGTCGGTCGAAATCATGGGCCAGAAACTCTCCGTCCCATTTTATTGCTCACCCACTGCGCTGCAACGCCTGTTTCATCATCAGGGCGAACGTGCCGTCGCCGCGGCCGCCGCGCAACTCGGCACCATGTTCGGCGTATCCTCGCTCGGCACCGTCAGCATGGAAGAACTGCGCAAGGCCTATCCTGGGCCGCAAGTGTATCAGTTCTATTTCCACCGCGACCGCGGCCTGAACCGGGCGATGATGCAGCGAGCCAAGGACGCCGGCGTCCAGGTCATGATGCTCACCGTGGACAGCATCACCGGCGGCAACCGCGAGCGGGACAAGCGCACGGGCTTTTCAATTCCCTTCCGGCTTACGCTCGGCGGCATGACTCAATTTGCCATCAAGCCGGTCTGGGCTATCAATTATCTGACCCATGAGCGATTCAAACTGCCGCAGCTCGACGAGCACATTCACATGGACGGCGGCGCGTTGTCGATCAGCCGCTATTTCACCGAAATGCTCGATCCGTCCATGAGCTGGAACGACGTTGCGGAAATGGTCCAGCACTGGTCGGGTCAATTCTGCCTGAAGGGTGTGATGTCGGTTGAAGATGCCAAGCGCGCCGTGGAGATCGGCTGCACCGGTATCATTATTTCTAACCACGGTGGCCGGCAGCTCGATGGGTCGCGCGCCGCCTTTGACCAGCTCGCCGAAATCGTCGATGCCGTCGGCGATCGGATCGATGTGATCGTCGATGGCGGCATTCAGCGCGGTACCCATGTGCTGAAAGCGTTGTCGATGGGCGCCAAGGCGGTCGGCCTCGGACGCTATTATCTTTATCCGCTGGCGGCTGCGGGCCAGCCCGGGGTTGAGCGCGCACTCCAACAGCTGAAGATCGAGGTGGAGCGTGACATGCGCCTGATGGGCTGTTCGAACATCAGTCAGCTTTCACGCGCCAACTTGCGGAAGCGATAGACCCGGAAACAGCAAAGCCGGACGTTCGTTGCCGTCTGGCCCCTTCAGATATAGCGTTTTCGAGCGAAGTGGTTACCGGTTCGCGTGAAGAAAACGCGTCAAACCAAAACATAGAGCCCCGCTTCTGATTCCATC
>JAFEFK010000307.1 GCA_018240625.1 Pseudomonadota bacterium | reverse complement strand
CTCGCTCTTCATCACCTCGGAAAATCCGAGAATGGCATTCAGCGGCGTTCGCAACTCGTGACTCATCTGCGCCAGAAATCTCGATTTCGCGACGTTGGCTGCTTCTGCGCGGTGCCGTGCTTCATCTGAAATGGCCTTGGCCTGTTCGAGTTCGCCGATCAGGGCGTCTTTTTCCGCGCGCGCTTCGAGTGTCGCCAGCGTCGTGGAATGCAACCGATGCGCGAGCAACGCGAAGTACCCCTCCGCGGCCAGCGCGAGAACGGCGAGAATATAATTGTTGAATGTGCCGCTCATCGCAAATTTCAACGCGATCGCAGACGTCACCGGTGCGGTCGCGGCAAACGCGGCAATAGGCAGGCTGGCGGCCAGCATGCTTGATACTGCTACGACCAGCAGCATCAAAAACATCATCAGGTTATTGGCGACGGCATCGGAACCGGCGGGATGGACCAGAATCGTGGTCCAGCACAGGCCGTACAAAAGATCGAGCAGGACGAATCGCGCGCGCCACTTACGTGTGCTGTTCGCGGACGACGCTTCTTTCAGATAGTTGTCGCAGTTGTAGATGATGACGGCGTGGATGCAGAGCATGCCACACGTCCACGCGACCGCCGAGGCGGGCTCCATCCAGAGTCCGAACAGCACCCCGGTTGCCACCACGAGCAGCATCACAACAAACGATGCTGACAGCCGTGTTTGTGCGTACTGTCGAAGCAATTCGTGGTCGAAAGCCGGTCGCGTTCCGCTGGTGGAGGTCAGGCGATCTCGCGCTTCGCGCACCCGCTGCGTGGCAGCACGGCGATTGCGTGCGGACGGAACAATCGCTGGGGTGACCGGAAGTTGGACGACCTCAGGTTTATCGGCGGGGGTACTCATCAACCAGACACAAATCCTGCACGCGGCCGCGCCAGCCTTTACCTGTCTATCTCTGGCGCTAAATCATTAAGGGCTGCCTTAAAGAGCAGGATAATCCGGTTAATAGTGCATTAAATCTCACCGTAAACATGGGTTTTCGGTCCGGAAACCCGCCGGACCGAAGCCATTGGCAGCCCTTAAAAGGTTAACGCTCGAGACGTGCGAGAAGGCTGGATGTATCCCAGCGGCGGCCGCCCATTTTCTCCACCTCCGCATAGAAGGCATCCACGAGGCTGGTGACCGGCAGGCTGGCGCCGTTACGGCGTGATTCCGCAATGCAGATCGAGAGGTCCTTGCGCATCCATTCGACGGCAAATCCGAAATCGAACTTGCCTTCGTTCATCGTCTTGTAGCGGTTTTCCATCTGCCACGACTGCGCGGCACCCTTCGAAATGGTCTCGATCACGGCGTTGATATCGAGTCCCGCTTTCTTGGCGAAGTGAATGCCTTCGGATAGCCCTTCCACAAGGCCTGCGATGCAGATCTGATTGACCATTTTTGTCAACTGGCCTGAGCCGGCCGGACCGAGCAGTTTGCACATTCTGGCGTAGGCGGCGATGACGGGTTCGACGCTGGAATAGGCGTCCGGTGCGCCTCCGCACATCACAGTCAGAACGCCGTTTTCGGCGCCGGCCTGGCCGCCGGAGACCGGAGCATCGATAAATTTGAAACCGCGCTTGGTCGCCTCAGCGTCGAGTTCGCGTGCGACCTGCGCAGAGGCCGTCGTATGATCGACAAAGGTTGCGCCGGATTTCATTCCGGCAAAGGCGCCGTCAGCACCGGTCGTAATCGCGCGCAAATCGTCGTCGTTGCCGACGCAAGCCATCACGAAATCCTGACCTTCGGCCGCGGCTTTCGGCGTGGGCGCTGCTTTCCCGCCGAATTTCTCAGTCCAGGCCTTGGCTTTGGCCGGCGTTCGATTGAACACGGTCACCTCGTGGCCGCCTTTTGCGACGAGATGCCCTGCCATGGGGAAGCCCATGACGCCGAGACCGAGAAATGCAACTTTAGCCATGTCTGAAACCTTGTCTGGAATCTTCGGTTTTCGCCGTTATCGCGATCGAACTTGCTAAACGGCTTTTGCGGATGAAAGCGGGATG